>JAUVIG010000259.1 GCA_030592825.1 Chlorobiota bacterium
CGGTAATATCATTAATATACTTTCGATATCTTAATTCAAGCATTCTTGATTTATTGCTCATATACAGCTGAAAAATAATATATTATCATTACTACACTATAGATTTTGAAATATTCAATGTATAATAAAAAAAATTAAAAACAAAATCAATAAATTCTAAAATAAGTTTAAATTTGAAATTAAAAAAAAATAATATTGAAATGCATGATTCAGAAAACATAAATTTCAGAACAAAAATTAAACCGGTTAAATATAATTTTGAAATCACATATGAATCAAATCTGATGTTTATCGGCTCTTGTTTTACGGAAAGTATCGGACAAATATTAGAAGCCGGCAAGTTCAAAATTGATATAAATCCTTTCGGTATATTATATAATCCGGTATCTGTAAAAAATGCCGTAAACTTTCTTGTTGAAAACCAAACATTTACTGAAGATGACATCTTTTTTTATAATGAACGCTGGAACAGCTTTTATCATCACGGCAGGTTTTCAAATCCTGAAAAAAGTAAAACATTACAAATAATAAATAACAGAATAACAAAATCTTCCGAAGTATTAAAAAATGCTGATTATCTTTTTGTTACATTCGGTTCGGCATGGGTTTATGAGATTAAAGAATCTGATGAAATTGTTTCCAATTGCCATAAAATTCCTGCAAAAAAGTTTAACAAAAGAATATTAAATACACAAGAAATTATTGATGTATATTCTGTTTTGCTAAAAAGAATAAAGAGTTATAATAACGGTTTAAAAATTATATTTACGATAAGCCCGGTTAGGCATTTAAAAGACGGTTTTTATGAAAATAATTTAAGTAAATCAATTTTAAGATTAGCAATCAATGAATTAATAAATAATAATGCAAATTGTTATTACTTCCCTGCTTATGAAATATTAATTGATGATTTAAGGGATTATAGGTTTTATGAAACAGATTTGTTACATCCAAGCAGAACAGCAATTGAATATATTTTTAATTATTTCGGAAATTCTTTTTTTACAGATGAAACTTTTAAGATTTACACTGAAATACAGAAACTTTTAAGAGCTGTAAAACACAGGCCTTTTAATACTTCTTCAAATGAATATAAACAATTTGTAAAAAAGAATATCAATAAGATTAAAGCATTAAAAAACGAGTATAATTTTATTGATTTAAAAAACGAACTTGATTTTTTTAAAAATAAGCAATAAAAAAAACCCGACATTTTATTGTCGGATTTTAAAACCAT
The DNA here is from genome assembly GCA_030592825.1 of Chlorobiota bacterium. GTDB lineage: Bacteria > Bacteroidota > Bacteroidia > Bacteroidales > JAADGE01 > JAADGE01. The sequence continues at coordinate 1,238 of JAUVIG010000259.1, forward strand.
AAAAACACCAAAAAATTATTAAAGTTATTATTTTTTCTAACTTTTATTCTGGTATACGTAAATGTTTCAAAAAGGTTTCAAAAAACAGTATTTTTTTTTAAATAAAATGATAAAAATTTGTTGAATACTGATATATAGCGAGTTGCAAAATGTAAAAATGAAGTTATTTTACAATTATTTTTCTGATAATTGTTTTTTTATCTGTGAAAGTAACTTTTACCATATACATACCTTCTTTAACATTACCTAATTCAACATATATATTGTATGCTACATTTGTTTCGTTATTAATAGTTCTTATATTCTGGCCTAATACATTAATAACTTCAACAGATTTAATAACAGATTCTGATTTAACATAGAATTTATTATCAGTAACCGGATTAGGGTATATTAAAACATCATAACTTATATTAATATCATCTGTAAAATTTTCGTGGGCAGAAAATCCTTGTGCATTTATTTTAAATGCAGATAATCCGACAAAAATAAAAAATAAAAAAAGGAATATTTTAGTAAAAATTTTCATAATTTATTTATTTATACGATGAAAAAATAATTATGTTTCCATAAAACTTGAAAAATTTTTAATTATTTTTTTCAGATCATTTTTTGTATCAACAGAAATACTTTCCTTAGTTGTAAAATCCGTAAAAATCTTATATCCGTTTTCAATCCATCTGTTTTGTTCTAATGATTCCGCAATTTCCAGAGTTGACCTTTCTAATTTTGTAATTTGCAGAAGAACAGAGTATTGATAAGCATAAATCCCGATATGTTTATAATACCTGTGTTTTTTATGCCAATCTTCCTTTGTTACATCTCTTAAAAAAGGAACAGCAGATCTGCTGAAATAGATTGCAAAATTTTTATTATTTATCAGAACTTTTACTTTATCCGCATCAAAAATTTCTTCACCGGAATTTATTTCCTTTATCAAAGTTGCTATTTCAACTTCCTTATTATCAAAGCATTTAATAATTTTATTAAGATGTTCTTTTTCTATAAAAGGTTCATCTCCTTGAATATTTACAACTACATCAAATTTTTTGCCGGAATTTAATTCATATTTTAATACTGCTTCAGCACATCTGTCTGTTCCGCTTTTATGCTTATCGGAAGTGAATATATAATTCCCGTTGAAAGAACGAACTTCATTTGCAATTCTGTCATCATCTGTTGCAACAACAATATCATCAAATACTTCAGAGGCTCTTTCATAAACTCTTTGAATCATGGATTTTCCCATAATATCTATCAAAGGTTTTCCCGGTAACCTTGAAGAATCATATCTTGCAGGTATAATTGCTAAAAAATTCATGATAGTTGCTGCAAAAATAAATTAAATTTTTGTTTCTTTTCGTTTTTTTTTGATAAAATTGCCAAATTTGCATATATAATTATTGGTTTTTTTGTATGTTCCGCGAAAAAATGCCTACTTTGTCAAGAAGTAGTCCGATTTTTTTTCGGGATTTGTTTATAAATTTTTGTAATAATTTAATATGACCGTTCAACAAATAAAACAAAGATTCGGGATTATCGGTAATTCATACGAATTAAACAGAGCAATAGATATAGCAATGCAAGTTGCTCCTACAGATCTTTCGGTTTTGATATCAGGTGAAAGCGGAACAGGAAAAGAGATGTTTCCGCAAATTATACATAAATTCAGCAAAAGAAAACATAATTCATATATTGCTGTTAATTGTGGCGCAATTCCGGAAGGAACAATAGATTCTGAACTGTTTGGACATGAAAAAGGAGCATTTACCGGTGCAGTAAAAAATCGTAAAGGATATTTTGAAGAAGCTGCTGACGGAACTATTTTTTTAGATGAAGTAGGGGAGTTGCCTTTAGCTACTCAAGTCAGATTATTAAGGGTTTTAGAAACAGGTGAATATATAAAAGTAGGTTCATCACAAGTTGAGAAAACAAATGTTAGAATTATTGTAGCTACAAATATAAATTTGCAAAAAGCCGTACAGGAAGGAAAGTTCAGAGAAGATCTTTATTATCGTCTTAATACGGTGCCAATTTTAATACCTCCCTTACGTAACAGAAAAGAGGATATTCATTTATTATTCAGAAAGTTTGCTCAAGATTTTTCAGAAAAGTATACAATGCCGGCAGTGAAATTGGATGATGAAGCTAAGATAATTTTGGAAAATTACAGATGGAAAGGAAATGTCAGGCAACTGAAAAATATTACAGAACAAATTTCAATTATTGAAGAAGAACGACTAATCACCGGCGAAATAATAAAACCTTACTTATCTAAAGATTATGAACAAAATTTGCCGATGATATATGACGGAGCAATTAATAAAGAAGAATTTGCTAATGAAAGAGAGATCTTATATAAAATTCTTTTTGATATGAGAAATGAGATAAACGAATTAAAAACAATTGTTAAAGATGTTGCTCAAAACAGAGATACAGCTGTTAATGTTCCCGGAAATTTTTTATCGCAAGAAAAGCATACCGATATTGAAGATGAACAATATAATTATAACAAGAACTATATAAACAAGATACAAGAAAAAAACACATTTGATAAAAGAGAAACTTTCATTGAAGATACAGAAGAAATTGTTGAAGAATCTTTATCTTTGAAAGATAAAGAAGTTGAACTTATACAAAAAGCTTTAATTAAACATAAAGGAAAAAGAAAATATGCAGCAAAAGAACTGGGAATTTCGGAACGAACTTTGTATAGGAAACTCAAAGAGTATGATATAAATATATAAGGTAACCTATAAAAATTAAATTGCATAAAAGAAATTAATTAATAAAACTTGCTTGAAGAAATAATGAAACAAGCATGTGGAAATTAAAAAATAATAATAAACGGATGAAAAAGATAACAATAGGGGGAATCTTTCTGATATTTTTATTAAATAACTGTGGAATTTATTCATTTTCCGGTGCATCCCTGCATTCTGACGATAAGACAGTTACGGTAAAGTTTTTTCCGAACAGAGCTTCATTGGTTAATCCGAATTTAAGCCAATTATTTACAGAACAATTAAAAGAAAGGTTTGTATCTCAAACCGGACTTAAATTAGTTGATTTTAACGGAGACTTGCTTTTTGAAGGTGAAATTACTTCTTATAATACTGTTCCTGTATCAGTTACATCAGATGAGCAAGCAAAATATAACAGATTAACTATTGCTGTTCGAGTTAAATATACAAGTATAAATAATGAGGAATTTAATTTTGACAATACATTTTCCAGATTTTCTGAATATGAAAGTACAAAATTACTGACTGATGTTGAAGATGAATTAACAGAGATTATTGTAAAAGAACTTATTGATGATATTTTTAATAAATCAGTTGTGAACTGGTAAACATAATGAATATGGACTTACAAAATATTTCAAACTACATTGAGGCTCCTAATAAAATGCAGGAAGAAGACTTTAATGAAATTAAATTGTTGATTGAAAAATATCCTTTTTTTCATACAGCAAATATGTTGTTTATTAAAGCTGCACATAATATTCAATATGAAAATTTTAATGATTTGATAAATAAAATTTCTGCATCTGTTCCTAATCGTGAGATTCTTCATTCACTGATTAATTTAACAGAAGAACAAATTGATGTTAGGGAAACAGAAGAAAAACCTGAAGAAAGCGATGCCAGAAAAGAGATTAGAGATCGGATACAGAAAAGAAGAAATAAAAGAAGGCTGCAAAAAGGTGAAATATTGAACGAAAGCGGAAAAATTTGGCATGAGAAGGTTATGGCTGATTTTTTTATTCCCACAATTGAAGAACTCATAAAAGATGCAGATAATATTGGATATGTTTTTGATAAAACTGATGATATTGTTCCGGAAGTAAAGTATGAAGACGTGGAAGCGCAACTTGATCAAGAAATTGAAAAAAGAAAAGCAGAAAGAGAAAAGAGAAGAATTGAAAGAAAGAAAATACGTGAAGAAGGTTTAAAAGAAGAACTAAAAGAAGAAAAATCTGAAGAAACCGTAAGTGATAAATCTGAAGAAGTAAAAGTTACTGAAACTGATGATATTGTTCCGGAAGTGAAGCCTGAAGACGTAGAAATTCAACTTGATCAAGAAATTGAAAAAAGAAAAGCAGAAAGAGAAAAGAGAAGAGATGAGAGAAGAATTGAAAGAATGAAAAAACGTGAAGAAGCTTTAAAAGAAGAACAAAATGAAGAAAGTACAAAACAAGTTATTATTGAAGATATCTCTGCTACAGACAAAGAATCTGATCAAACCGGAGATATTATCGGGAATATATATGATAAAATTATTACTTCAAAAAAACAAAAACTCGAAGAAACAGAAACTCATTCTTTCATTGAAATAACAGACGATATTACAGGATTAACAGATAAAGATGAATTGAAAGATACAGAAAAATTCGAAGATTTGATCAAGGATGAAGATTTGATCAAGGATGAAGATTTGATTTCGGAGAAAGATAAGCAAGTTGTCGAAAAAGAAGAGGAAGTAACAGAAGAAATCAAAGTTGAAGTAA
>JAUVIG010000272.1 GCA_030592825.1 Chlorobiota bacterium
AGATGAAGCTAAAATAATACTGAAACATATGCACAAACGGCATAAAAAACGTAAACAAGCTATTGATTATAGTTACAGAAAACAACGTGAAAAAGAAAAAAGTTTAACTTCATAAAGTAGAATTAAACAAAAGTTATATTAGCATAAGTAGTGTTTTATTACTTTTTATTAGTGTTAACCTATTGTCTTATTTCAGAGTTCTTAAAATTCGTAATAATAAATGTGAATTCTTTAAAATTTTATACTTTATTAAATTTCATAAGAAAGAAATAATTTATAAAGATGTTAAAGAAATTTTATTAAAGACTGAAGAGAAAAATATTACTATAGGAAAAGCCTCAACAAGTAAAGCTCTTTATTCTCATGTTGAAAGCAAAATTTACGAGTTTATTGTAATAAATAGCTTTGATGAGTATATAACGATATATAAGTCTAGCAGTTATTATAAGGTGTATAAAATTGGAAAATTTTTCTCAAAGTATTTTAATAAACCTTTGAAAGAAATTAAAAATTATAATGACTTAACAGACTATGATAATTTTTGGCTCCCTTAGACCGTTGTAGTCCCTGCTAAGCGTAGTAACAATATAAACAAAAATTAAAAGTAAGATGCTAAGCATAATTTTTTTCAACTACGCTTTTTTATTATTAATAGTTTTTAACTATTATTGCATATGCAACAATAAAAATAAAATATGTCAACCAGCTGTCAAATTAAAGAACAAGGAAATTATGCAAGTTTAGATGCTGTTTTAGATATTGAAACATTGTCATTTACATGGAAAACATATTCATAGAATTATTTTTAATGAAAAAGCGAAGTTTGGAAACTTCGCTTAGCGGGGATTTGTATTTTTATCGGGATTTTACGTGAATTATGTGATGATTTTTTCATTTTATATAATTAAAATTGTCATCGGATAATCCGTTAATATGTTCTTTTATTTTTTCGATTTTAATCAATAATTCATTATCTGAAGATAATTCTTCGGCGATTTTATTAAGTTTATATAGTGTTTGCTCTTTTGTATATCCGTATAATGAAGTTTCCAATCCGGAAATTACTGAGTATTTAAAATCTTTGAGTTCCTCCGTAAAATTACTTTTGGGTATTTCGGCTTTTTTAATTCTTTGAATTATTTTTAGCACTTTTCCGCCGCCGAGTAATGTGAAGCAATTTTCCATATCCAAACATTCATACAATCGAAATTTGCTTAAATGTTCAAATTCATTTTCGTCAATCCATTTATCTCTGCCGTTTGAGTACGCTTCAAAAAAAAGTTCGTCGTCAGTTTCGGGAGTTTGTATTGCTTTTTTACATAAGGGTATTAAACTGTATTCGCCCTCATTTCCGGAACCTTCAGCTCCCATAACTACACTCATTCCGGGCAGATAATCGTTCAAAAAAGCCCAATTTTTAGTATTTTCGCGTTCATCAACATTTTGTTTATACAGCATTTCGTCGATTGTTCTGCCGATTTTATATCGAATTTTGTATATGTCTGCCACATCTTTTGATGATTTTATATTTTCAAATTTATTTTTAACATCACTCAGAAAAGTTATTTGCTCTTGTGTGAAGTATTTTTTTATTTTAGTTTCAGTATCTTCTGTTATTTCTTTATTTATTTTTTCATCGGGCAGAATTGTATTTTTTGTTTCGGATTCAATTTCTTCAAGAAATTTTATTTTTCCGTCATCTTTTATTGTATAAATAAAAAATGTTTTTTCCTTAAAATCATAAGGTTTTTCTTCTGTTGCAATATCCCATGATTTTGTATGATATATTGTTTCAATTTTTAGATTTTTATCAATATTCCCGGATAAAAAACTTTCTTCGCCCGGCATTATAAACGATTCTGCAAACGGAATTGATGAAATAATTTTTCCGGTTTTCGAGATTGTGTAAAGTTTATATAATATAGGTGCTACAGATGGCGGACAGGCATATTCAGAAAGAATTATTATATCGAAATTTTCGTTTCCGAATAGTTTCCCAAGATAAAAATAATCTGTCGAAAAATGTTTTTCGCCTTCATATTCAATTATTTTACCCGTTGTATCTGCCAAAATATCAACAAATTGAATGTCAACTCTTTTTAAACCGGAGTTGTTATCTATTATTCCTTCAACAGAATATGGTAATTTAAGGTCCTCAAAATTCGACAGAAATTCGTTTAATTTTTGCTCTTCTTTTGAGCTGCATGCACTTATAAAAAGCAAAGCGATAATTATGTATTTTAAATTTTTCATATTATAGAGTTAAAAGTTTTTAAAGTTATAAAGTTTAAAGTTCATAAAATTTATGCTACCATAATAACAACAAAGAACATCAATCGGTATTCCGAGAAATATAATCAACCACGTTATGAAATATTTTATGCCGGTAAATTTATTTTTGGCAATAACAGGCTTGTACAATTCTCTGATAAGCGTAGAATAAAATAAAACAAAAAGTGCTAAGCGTAGTTTTTTTTCAACTACGCTTTTCATTTTTGACAGATTCCGCTGTATAGTCCTAAAAAAACATTACAGATTTAATTTGTTTTTCCTGATGTAATATTACACATTTTCATTGAATTCCTGAAATAATTTTACAGTACTAAAATAGTTTGACATAATGTTTATTCATTCTGTCATAACCACCGTCATTTTTTCATAATTGTTGTTTTATCGCAATCAACCTGTCATTTTTATCGTTTTATTATCCAAAAAACCATTTAGACAGATTTTTCCGATACATCAGCAAGCTCAACAGTTATACCGATTGATTTAATCATAGGAAGATCCTTCTCTCTCATTCCGTGTTTTATGATAAAAATATACTCTCCTTTCTCAGAAAATTTGATATATGGTTTATATATAAATTTATTTTTAATAAACGTTCTTTTTTCTTTACCGAACCACTTCCCGATTTCATCAGCAACATAATACATTATTGTATCATTTTGTATATTACCGGAAGGTGATTCAACAGAAATAAACAACCACAAGTTATTTGTTAAAAATGTTTCTTTTATATCTGCGACAATAAAAACATTGCAAAAACTTTCAGTTTCAGAAATTGTTGCTTTAAAAATTACTGAATCTGCAATTTCCCAACTCTCTGATATAATTTCTTTATTTTCGCTGTACAATGTTCTTTCATCACAAGAATTTAAAATGATTACGATTGCAAACAGAATAAGAATAAAATATAATTTGTAATTCATCAGACAACTATTTGTTTTTTAAAATCCTCTTATTACTTCTTCTTGTAATTTCTTTTTTGATCAAAGCTCTTTTTTCTCTTCTTACGTTTTTTCTTCTTATCATAAAATCTGTTAATACTTTCTTGCCCCACAACATCATTGAAATCAAATGAATGAAAATTGGTTTCATCGGAAATTTTTAGTTTTTCCGGCTTTTTCCCTTCTTTATTCATTTCAATAATCTCATATACTCTTTCAAGACTGATTGCTGTTACATTCTCAAGCGCATCTTTCTTAAATGAATACCAAATTAATTGCTTGAAAACATCAATTTTCATGAAATATGCAGTGCCTTTTTCAGTTTCTAATCTTGTTTTTGGCGGAAAAAAATCCAAAGCCTCTTTGTAACAGTCTTTTTCAAAATTCAAACAACATTTCAATTTTCCGCATTGACCTGCTAATTTTTGAGGATTCATGGACAATTGTTGTTCTCTTGCAGTATCTGTAGTTACCGAAACAAAATCCGACATCCAAGAAGCACAACATAATTCTCTGCCGCATGAACCAATTCCTCCGATTCTTCCAGCTTCTTGCCTTGCTCCTATTTGCCTCATCTCAACTCTTATCTTAAATTTATCAGCCAAAATTCTAATCAGTTCCCTGAAATCAACCCTGTTATCAGCTATATAATAAAATATTGCCTTTGTACCGTCTCCTTGAAATTCTACATCTCCGATCTTCATCTTAAGTTTAAGATCTTTCGTTATTCTTCTTGCTTTAAGCATAACATCATCTTCTCTTTGAGTGGCTTTTTCCCATTTTTCAATGTCTGCCGGTTTTATTTTCCTGTAAACAATACGTAACTTGCCGTTATACGGAATTCCTTTTCGTTTCATCTGTTCCCTTATAAGTTCGCCTGTTAATGAAACAGTTCCAATATCATGTCCCGGAGAAGCTTCAACAGCCACCATATCTCCTTCTGTGAGAATTAATTTATTAACGTTTTTGTAGAATGCTTTTCGTGTGTTCTTAAATCGAACTTCAACTATATCGGGAGTATTTGATGTTTCAGGATATCTACTGAGATCGTTATAAACATTTAATTTATTGCAGCTGTGGGGATTACAATATCTTCCTGATTTTAGTGCTTGTGAAGCACATCCTCTTAATGTATGATCTTCTGTCTTCATAATACTGTTTAATTAAACAGTAAAGAAGGTCTCTGTTCCTTTATACGGATTATTTATTTAATATTGCTTATATATATATTTTTTGAACCGGCTTAATTAAATAAATTATATATGATTAATATTTTTTTACTTGGAACAACCAACTTTTTACTGTGGTTTAACTTTTAATAATCTTGCAATTTTTAAAGCAAGATCCAGAAAAATGAGCTTATTATAACCATTTCTCTCTATATGATTATATGCTTGCGTAAACTCATTCGTTATATCGTATATATTGTTTTTATTTATAAATATGTTAAATTTTTCAGAGAATTGCTCCTCCTTATTTGTCAAATATATAATATTATTTTTGTTTTCAGGGCTTATATTTAAAATAAAATTTTCCCTTGTCAGTCTTAATGAATATTCCAAAAAACGTTTTTGATTTTCTCTGCCGATTCCGGAAATATCATCAGTCCATTCCATCAACTCATTAACTTTCACTCCGTATGACAATCTCATTAATTTAGTAAAACGAATAAAATTATCAGATTCAATATTTTCTTCCCTGTTCTTAATTAATTCATCAGCCGTTAAAAAATTGCCGTTTGATATTCTCACAATTTCTTTAACTTTTTCATCTGCAAAGTTATGTTTTTCTTTGATACTTTCAAACATACTTTCAGAACTTATTTTTGGTATTTTTACAAGTTGAGTTCTGGAAAGTATTGTATTGATAATCTTTTCAGTATCTTCAGAAACAAGAATAAATACTGTTTTCGGCGGTGGTTCTTCAATCATTTTCAGCAGCTTATTTGATGCTGTAACATTCATTCTTTCAGGAATCCAAATTATCATTACCTTATACTCGGATTCATAAGATTTAAAATTCAGTTTTTTTATAATTTCTGCACTTTCTTGTGTAAAAATCCCTGCTTGTTGGTTTTCTACTCCTGTTATCTCAAGCCATTTCTCAAAACCGTGATACGGAAAATCTAAAATAAACTTCCTCCATTGATTAATAAAATCATCACTCACAGGTTTTGTTATCTTTTTCGTTCTTACAACAGGATAAACGAAATGCAAGTCCGGATGAATTAATTTCATATATTTCTTTCAAGAAATA
>JAUVIG010000414.1 GCA_030592825.1 Chlorobiota bacterium
CAAAGGTAAGAAAATTTATCATTTTTTTTGGCTTAAAATATTTCTCCAAATATAATAATTTAAAGGTTGGATTACAAATATTTTGGTTGCTTTTTAAATTAAAAAAAACATAAATACTTTATTTATTAGTTACGAAAAGTGCTAAAAAGTAACCCTGTTTTTTTAATAAATTTTAATTAATTAAATAATTTTTTAAAAATTACAACTATTTGTTTAAATTTGCTAACTGTATAATTTTAAACAAAATTTTATCAAAAAAATAAAGGAGTAAAATATGATAGATTTTTCATTAAGTAATAAACAAAAAGAAATCCAGGAAAAATACAGGGATTTTACTAACAGGTTGATAATTCCAAACAGGTTGAAATATGATGACCTGGCAGAGTTTCCTTGGGATATTGTAAAACAAGCATATAAAGAAGGAATAATGAATGGGCCGATTCCGGAAAAATTCGGAGGTAAGGGCTTTAACATTATGGATAGTGCAGTTGCATCAGAAGAATTAGGTGCCGGGTGCATTGGTATTGGTATTGGTATAGATGCCAATACACTGGCTTTAACACCATTATTATTGTCAGCAAATGAAGAACAACAAAAAAAGTTTTTCGGATTAATTAATGAGAAACAAGGAGTTGCAGCATACTGTCTTACTGAGCCAAATGCCGGCTCTGATGTAGCCGGTATAAAATCTACTGCCATAAAAAAAGGTGATAAATATATTTTAAACGGGCATAAAAGGTTTATTACCAACGGTGAAGTAGCTACCTTCCATACGGTTTTTGCATTAACTAATCCTGAAAGAGGAGCAAGAAGTCTGACAGCTTTTATAGTTCCAACCGATTTACCGGGTATTGATATTAAGCCGAGATTGCAAAAAATGGGACAAAAAGCATCGGTTCAAAATGAAATTATTTATACTGATGTTGAAGTACCTGCAGAGAACATGTTAGGGCAGGAGGGACATGGGTTTTTAATTGCCATGAAAACTTTTGACCGCACTCGTACCGGTGTTGCAGCTTTAAGTGTTGGAACTGCGAGAGCTTCGTTTGAAATCTCAAAAGATTGGGCAAAAAACAGGATTCAGTTTGGTAAGCCGATTGCAGCCAATCAGGCAATTGGTTTTATGCTTGCCGATATGGCAACTGCTGTTGAAGCAGCCCGGTTACTTACATGGAACGCTGCCTGGGCTTATGATAATGGTTTAAGATCATTATCAAAATTATCGGCCATGTCAAAATTGTATGCTTCGGATATTGCCATGAAAGTTACTACCGACGCAGTGCAAGTTATGGGTGGTGATGGATATTCAAAGGAATTTGTTGTTGAAAAAATGATGAGAGATGCAAAATTGTGCCAGATATACGAAGGAACCAATCAAGTGCAAAGACTTGTAATTTCTAAAGCAATTTTGAAATAAACCGTAATTCGTAATCCGTAAATCATCTTAAAAGTTATATCTGTTATCGTCAATTAATTTATCTGCAATTCTTCTTCTTGCATCTTTAACATTAACCGGAGCTACTTTAGTAAATATGTTAATTCTATCAAGTAAAATTTTCTGTTCGTCTCCTTCAGTAAAAGAACTTATTGCATCCAATGCAGCTTTATGAACGATATTGGCTGCATCAAAAACAAATACATCAAGAATATCTTTGTATATCTTAATATATTCTTCGCCCTTCATACTTTCTAATTTTTCAATTCTTAAAAGCGTTGATTCAGCAGCATAAATCTGAATGATAATATCAGAGGTATTAAAAAGAATTTCCTGTTCTTCAACAAGTTTGCGTTCAAATTTTTCGGAAACAGCACCTAAAAGTAATAAAACGGTTTTTTTGAAGTTTTTAATATATATATTTTTTTCTTTATAATAACTTAATTCAGTAGTTTCATAATCAGGTTTCTCATCTAAATCTTTAATAATGTGATTAGCATATCTTACAACATCAAAACCGGATTTCAATGCCTTTTTAATAGTTGTATCAGCAACTAATAATCTGTTGATTTCATTAGTGCCTTCAAATATTCTGTTTATTCTTGAATCGCGATATGCTCTGTCAACTGATGTTTCGGCAGAAAATCCCATTCCACCGAATATCTGAACAGCTTCATCAACAACATAATTAAGTATTTCCGAGCCATAAACTTTCAGGAGTGCAGCTTCAATAGCATATTGTGCAATGCCTTCAATAGTAGCTTTACTTTTTGGTTTTCCATCTGATAAAAGTCTTTCAATGGCTTCGTCAATGTTTTGGCTTACCCTGTAAACTGCCGATTCGGTAGTAAACGTCCTGATAACCTGTTCGGCAAGTTTATATTTAATAGCACCGAAGCTGGAAATAAATCTGCCGAATTGTTTTCTTTCGTTGGCATAATTTACTGATTGGGTGATTGCTCTTTCAGCAGCACCGAGAACAGTACCTCCGAGTTTTATCCTGCCCATGTGCAGAATATTCAATGCAATCCTGAATCCTTCTCCTCTTTTTCCTAAAAGATTTTCAACCGGAACTTTAACGTCATTATAAAATATTTGTACTGTAGATGAGCCTTTAATACCCATTTTTTTCTCTTCGGGATTAATGACAACTCCATCCAAATTACTCTCAACGATAAAGGCACTAAGGATTCTGTCATTATCAATTTTTGCAAAAACCGTGTGTACATCTGCAAAACCACCGTTTGTTATCCACATTTTCTGGCCGTTCAATATATAATATTTTCCATCTTCTGATAAAACGGCTTTGGTTTTACCGGAGTTAGCATCGGAGCCGGCATTCGGCTCGGTAAGACAATATGAAGCAGCCCATTCGCCTGAAGCTAATTTGGGTATATATTTCTTTTTTTGTTCTTCATTTCCGTAATATAAAATCGGTAGTGTGCCAATACCTGTATGAGCTGAATAGGCAACTGAAAATGAATATCCTGCTCCCATTGCATGACTTGCAAGCATTGAGGTTACAAACGACTGGTCAAATCCGTCATATTCTTCAGGTAATGATATTCCTAACAAACCCAGATCACCTGCTTTTTGGATCAATTCACGCATTAATCCATCTTCCTGATGATCAATCCTTTCTAAAATTGGAAAAATTTCTGCTTCAAGAAAATCTTCACAGGTCTGGACTATCATTTGCTGTTCTTCGTTTATTTCTTCAGGAATAAAAATGTCTTTAGCTTCAGTTTCTTTAATCAGAAACTCTCCGCCTTTTTGTATTTTATCAGTTTCCATAATTTTTTTATTTTTTATTATATTCACAAAAAGAAGTTGACAAATTTATAAACAACTATTATGCTGATTATCATATATTAAATAACCAACTTTATGTCAAGTTCATTTTCAACAGGTATAAAATGAGCTTGCAAATATATAAATAATATTAAAATTCAATTTCATTATTTAAGAATCAATTGATATTAAAATTAATTGGTATTATCTCAAATATTATTATAAATTTGCAAAAATTTTAAAAATTACTAAGTATGCCTACAGAAATCATTTACATAGCGGTTGCTACATTAGTATTGATAATAATAATAGCAGTAACATGGTCAAGATTAAAACTTTATTTTACCCGTGTTTTTCGAGGTAAATATAGTTTAGCTTATGTAAGTTTTTATAAGAAATATTATATGAAAAACCCGTATGCTCATTGCATAAAAGATGAGTTTGTATTCAGAATATTTTCATTTTTCGAAAAAAGTAAAGATACAAAGCAATTTAAAACCAACAAGACTATTCAGTTTGGAGAAACACCTTTTTTAATAAGATATAATGATTTTATCAAAACCTTTGGTAAACCATTTTGTTTTAATATATATCTTATGAA
>JAUVIG010000126.1 GCA_030592825.1 Chlorobiota bacterium
AAAATAATTCTTATTTCAATATTTTCCATTTTTTCTCTTTCAGTTTTTTCGCAAAAAGAAACCTTCAAAATTGAAAATTCCGGTATTACTCCGGTTGGTATAATTCCCGGTAACGGCAATATCAGCATCACACAGGATGTTCTTCTCAGAAAAGCTGTTAAAAGGCATATTGAGATAAATAATAATAAATTCATAGGATACAGAATTCTAATCTACATGGGATCAGGACAAAAAGCAATGGGTGAAGCACAAGGAGCAAAAAGAAGATTCTTGACAAGATACGGTAATCAACATGGTGCTTATATTAATTTCGATTCACCTTTTTATAAAGTAAAAGTCGGCGATTTCAGATCCAAAGCAGAAGCCATGAATTTTAAAAGTATTATTGAAAAGACCTTCCCTAATTCTTGGGTTGTTCCGGACAGAGTTAATTATCCTGTCGAAGTTAATGATCCTGTCGAAGTTAATGATGCCAATAATTAAAGTGATGAAAATAAAAAAAACATGTTTAATTACATTATATTTATTTTTTGATATAAGTTATTCTGCAGATTATAATAATCTTCCTCCAACCGATGTTAAAAATACATTTTGGTATTTTAAAAACAGACTTGTTTTCAAATTGTAAAGGATAAATTTGCTGTAATCCCTTTTTATTTTCTTTCTTGTTTTTCAGGTTTACTGTCTTATATTTGCACAAATTTTTGACTGTTATTAATATCAGAACAAAAAAATATTATTGAGATTAATATTATCACATAATGAACGAAACTTCAACAAAATACAATCCGCAAAAAACAGAAAATAAGTGGTATCAATACTGGCTTGATAATAAGTTCTTTAAGTCAACACCTGATAAGCGTAAACCATATACAATAGTTATACCTCCTCCTAATGTTACAGGTGTTCTTCATATGGGGCATATAATGAACAACACCATACAAGATATTCTCATCAGACGTGCAAGAATGCAAGGTAAAAATGCTTGCTGGGTACCCGGAACTGATCATGCTTCCATTGCCACCGAAGCAAAAGTTGTGAACAAACTTGCAGAAGAAGGCATAGATAAAAATTCAATCAGTCGAGATGAGTTTATGAATCATGCATGGGATTGGACTGATAAACACGGAGGAATAATCCTTGAACAATTAAAAAAAATTGGTGCATCTTGTGATTGGGACAGAACAAAATTCACACTTGATAACGATTTGTATGAAAGTGTTATCAAAGTATTTATCGACCTGTTTAATAAAGGGCTGATATACAGGGGTGTCAGGATGGTGAATTGGGATTCGAAAGCAAAAACTGCAGTTTCTGATGAAGAAGTCGAATATAAAGATGAACAATCAAAACTTTATTATGTAAAATATAAGATAGTTGACAGTAATGATTATATCACTATCGCTACAACCAGACCTGAAACTATATTAGGGGACTCTGCTGTTTGTGTTCATCCCAAAGATGAAAGATACTTTAAATTTCACGGAAAAAAAGCAATCATTCCGCTTATCGACAGAGAAGTTCCGATTATTACTGATGATTATATTGATATTGAATTCGGAACAGGAGCATTAAAAGTAACTCCGGCACATGACGAAAATGACTACAAACTCGGAGAAAAACATAATTTGCTTAGTTTCAACATATTCAATGACGACGGAACAATGAGTAAAGATGCAATTCTTTATGAAAATAAAGACAGATTTGAAGTAAGAAAACTTATTATTACAGACCTTGAAAAAGCAGGAAATATTGTTAAAATTGAAGATTACACAAATCGCGTTGGATATTCACAAAGAACACAAGTTCCAATAGAGCCAAAGCTTTCAATGCAATGGTTTTTAAAAATGGAAGAGCTTGTAAAGCCTGCCATTGAACATGTTAACAATAATGATATTAATTTTTCTCCAAAAAGATTTGTAAATACTTACAATCACTGGATGGAAAATATCAGAGATTGGAATATTTCTCGCCAATTATGGTGGGGACACAGAATTCCGGCTTATTATTTACCAAACAGTAATGAATTTGTTATAGCAGAAAATATTGAAAAAGCATTAATTCTTGCTATTGAGAAGACCGGAAACAAAAACCTTAAAATTGAAGACCTAAAACAAGACGAAGATGTTTTAGACACTTGGTTTTCATCTTGGCTTTGGCCTATTTCAGTTTTTGACGGAATAAGATACCCTGAAAATGAAGATATTAAATATTATTATCCGACCAATGTTCTTGCAACCGGTCATGATATTATCTTCTTTTGGGTTGCAAGAATGATTATTGCAGGATATGAATTCCGAAAAGAATTACCTTTTAAAGATGTATATTTTACCGGCATGGTTAGAGATGAACAAAGGAGAAAGATGTCTAAACAATTAGGGAACTCACCTGATCCCTTAAAATTGACAGATAAATTCGGTGCAGACGGTGTAAGATTCGGAATGATGTTATGCTCGCCTGCCGGAGGTGATTTGTTATATAATGAAAGTTTACCTGAGCAAGGCAGAAACTTTTCAAACAAAATTTGGAATGCATTCAGGTTAACTCAAAGTTGGGAAGTTGATAAAACCATTGAACAACCGGAACATGCAAAAGTTGCTCTTGATTGGTTTAATGAAAAATTTAACGAACAAATTACAAGTTTAAACGGGTTGTATGATACCTTCAAACTTTCAGAAGCATTAATGCTTGTTTATAAACTTTTCAGAGATGAGTTTTCATCATGGTTATTGGAAATTGTAAAACCCGATTATCAAAAACCGACAGATGCAAAAACATACAATCAAGTAAAAGCATATTTTGATAAATTATTAAGAATTCTTCATCCGTTTATGCCTTTTATTACAGAGGAAATTTGGCAACAACTTGAAGAAAGAAAAGACGGAGAAAGTATTATGATTTCAAAAATGCCTGTAAGTCAATCTTATAATACAAAAATGATAAACACTTTTGACTTAGCAAAAGACATAATTACTCAAATCAGAAATATCAGAAAAGAAAAAAACATCTCTTATAAAAACAAATTAAACCTTTTATATAAAGATGCAAACAACAGTTACGACAAAAGCTTTGAAACTGTAATTTTAAGGTTAAGCGGAATTGATAAAATTTCAGAAACAAAAGAAAAAGTTGACGGAGCATCTCATTTTGTTGTTAAAAAAACAGAATTTTTTGTTCCTCTCGGAGATTTAATTGATAAAGATGACGAGATTAAGAAATTAACGGAAGAATTAAAATATGCAACCGGTTTTCTAAATTCTGTGATGAAAAAATTAGGGAATGAACGTTTTGTAAATAATGCACCTGCACAAGTTATTGAAAAAGAAAACATAAAAAAGGCTGATGCTGAAGCAAAGATTAAGGCTTTAGGAGAGCAGATAAAAACACTAAAACAATAAGAAGGATGAACAAAAATAATTTTTGCGTAATAATGGCCGGCGGAATCGGAAGCCGTTTTTGGCCGATAAGTAAAACCAAAAAACCAAAGCAATTTTTAGATATAATAGGAACGGGGAGAACGCTTCTGCAACAAACTTTTGACAGGTTTATAAAAATATGCCCCAAAGAAAATATATACATTGTTACCAATGAAATTTATGCAAACCAAGTTGCAGAACAACTTCCGGAGATTAGTCAAGAACAAATACTTTCAGAACCCTTAAGAAGAAATACTGCTCCGTGTATTGCTTATTCTAATTTAAAGATAAAACAAAGGAATGAAAATGCTAACATTGTAGTTGCACCATCTGATCATTTAATTATTAATGAAGATAAATTTGTTGAAGTTATACAAAAAAGCTTTGAATTTATTTCTGCAAACAACTGTTTGTTGACATTAGGCATCAACCCGACACGTCCGGAAACAGGATACGGATATATACAGATCAGTGATAATCAACCTGAAGGTTTTAATTATATTAATAAGGTTAAAAGTTTTACGGAAAAACCGGATCGGGACACTGCCGAGAAATTTCTTGAAAGTGGTGAATTTTTTTGGAATTCGGGAATATTTATTTGGTCGTTAAAGAGCATAAATAAAGCATTTAAGAAATACCTTCCGGATGTTGAACGTTTATTCTCAAATATTGATAAAATCTCAACTCCCGAAAAAGAAAAAACATATATAAATGAATCCTATTCTGAATGCAAAATCATTTCCATTGATAACGGAATTATGGAACATGCCGATAATGTTTATGTTTATTGTACAGAGTTTGGTTGGTCTGATCTGGGAACCTGGGATTCATTATATGAGAACTCAACCAAAACCAAAGAAGGCAATGTTTTCAGTTCCGAAAACATTTTAACATACGACACAACGAACACTATAATTAATATCCCGGATAATAAACTAATTGTTGTTGAAGGTCTTAAGGGATACATTATTGCAGAATCAGAAAATACCCTGATGATTTGCAAAAGAGATAATGAAAAAAAGATCAGAGAATTTGTAAAAGACGTTGAAGAGAAAAAAGGAGACAGTTATATATAATAGAAGTTCAACGATTTAACAATAATATCGTTGAGTTTTTGTAAAACAAAATTCAAGCAAAAAAAAACCTCGAAATATTCGAGGTTTTTTTTATTATTAATTCTTTTAGAACTCCCAGAGTTCATGTTCATATGAGAATATATCATCTTTAACCTTTTCAGATTCAAGTAAAACATCCAATCCGGTTTTATATTCCTCAATTCTGCGATTGTTAAACACATTTGACTGACTAAAAATATATCCGTCAAACATTCTTTTCACAAAATAATCATCATACGAAATTTCTTGTGATTGATTTTTTTCATTATAAATTGGTTGACTTGCAAAGATATTCCTTGCTTCTGGAAAGAAAACCCAAAATAATTTCTTCTGTCTCATATCTTCTTGATCAAGATCATCATCTCTGTAGAAAATTCTTATAGGACATAAACCTATAATTCTGCATTCCATAACAGAACGTTGTCTGTCAAATATCCATCTTTCTTTGATCAACAATTCCTTTACTTCACTAATATCAGCCGGTTTTTTAGTAATGATAGGTATTGTTTCTCCTGTTTCAGGATCAATATCGTATGTAGTATCAATACCTGCTCCGAATCTCTGATCAATCTCATTCAAAGTATATTGAGAAATAAATTCATCTGTTACAAAAGGAGTTAAACTTTTATTTTTAATACCCCACATCATTAATTGAATAAGACTTTTTCTGTCTTCCATTTCTTCAGTTGGAAAGTATAAAGATAAATTTCTTTTCTCAGTAAGATTAACTCTCCTTATTAAAACTTTAGACCACATAACATCAGCTTCTCTGATATATTGAAATGGTATTGGTTTTCTTTTCGAAGTTATATGTTTAGTATAAACTCCGTCAACACCTTGTGCTTCAACATTAGTTGTAAATGCTGCAAATATAAATAGTCCTATCAGTGAAAACAATATTTTTTTCATATCAATAATATTTTTGGGAATATTTCCCCTGTTTCTTTATTTAATTGGTTTTTAAATTAACGTATAATATTTTAAAATAGTATTTGAATTTATTAAAAGCTATTTAAAAACTCAATTATCTCAGTCTAAGAACAAGATCACCGATCTTTCTGACAGTTCCGTCAGGTCCTTTTGCTTTTACACCCTCAATAATAACACGAGAATTACGTTTTGCTTGCCTGATAATTGATTTTTGCTGAGTTGTAAATCTCCTGCCGTTTGAATTTGCACTTTCATCAAAACCGCCTATATTACATGTTACAGTAAATTTTATAACTGAAAATTTAAGATTAAAATCAAAATTCTCCATAGTTGCATTTATACCGCTTAATGCCAATAATGTAGATTGCGGACAATTACCGCCTTTATAGTATGATGATCCGGGTGCACCTATAGTTGTTATAGGACTCGGTAAAGTCTTTACTCTGAACTCTTTAGAGCCAAGGCTTCTGCCGTTAGCAGAAACATTTACTCGTGTTTTTCCTGCACTTCTTACTCTCACAATATAATTTGATCCACCAATTTTTCTAATAGAACCGTTTCTGATTGATGCACTTACTTGATCAGCAGGAGTACCTGCAGCTGTAATCTCAACCGGATTATCTACACCAATATAAAATACGTTCATTTTTGTAGGAGACACACTAACACTCGGCGCAGCTACTTGATATTCAGTAGAAAACGGAAAAGAATCCAATTCTGCAGAACCGGGTTTCTGTACAATAATCTTTCCGCTTAATTTATGAATACCGTATCCTCCGGCAATTACTGAATATATTCCCTTTCCTGTATTGTCAAAAGAATCAATAATAGTACCGTTATCAAGTTTTATTACCGGTTTTTGTGTAGTATCTGATGCAGCTACAAAGATCTTTGCAATATATCTCTCTCCTGATAATATATATCCTTTATCAGTAGTAACAATTGCATTCAAATCAGTAAATTTATATGATTTTGCATCTACCTGAGAATACAAGTTATTAATAGCTTCAGACTCTGAATTTAATACATCGGTTTTAAGCTTAGTTAACATTGTGATAACAGCAACCAAGGGTAATTGTTCAAAATTTGCCCGTTCCCATGATTTTAAACCTCCGTCTTGGTCTTCCATATCGGCAGTACTCAAGTTAATGTTCATACTGTTAATTACAGTTTCACCACCGTCAACTCCTTTTAAGACTTTCTCAATATCAGTTCTGTACTTTTCAATTTTATTTTTAAGTATAAGAGCACGTATTTTACCTTCGGATTTATCCTCCAGCATTGCATGCAAAGGAGATTCTCTGTCTTGTTTATTTTCAATTGCACCGGTACCGTTTTTCAAAAACAATTCATAATCTTCTCCCGAAGCAATAATAATTGTTTTTTGAAGAGTTGTAATATAGGCTGTTAATTCTTTTGAATAATTACCAACATTTACAGCTTTATCTCTCCAAGGACCAACCTTTTTCTCATTTGCTTTAAATTTACCGTCAAAATCAGCATAAACAACATCGTTTTTAGATGTTATGCCGTCTTCAGTTTTCATTAAACTATCGTTTACCAAGACAAATGCATTTAATATCTCAGCTGAAACGTTCATTGCAAGCAATGCCGTTAAAACAAGATACATCATGTTTATCATCTTCTGCCTTGGTGATAAATTACCATGACCACTACTCATAATCTGTATTTTTTAAAATTATACAATAAATTAATTTAAAATATAAACGTTAAGCGGAATTAATCCAAATTAACATTCATTGCACTCAGCATATTTCCGTACACAGTATTAAGAGCTTCCAGTTTCTGTCCTAACTTAGTAATTTCATTGTTATATATTTTAGAATGTTCAACCGAACCTTGAAGATCAGCCATCATTTGGTCAAGATCAGTTTCGTTCAATTGTAATTCAAATATCGCATTAAGAGCCGAAAGATTTTTATTTAATTTGCTGATATGGCCGTTGTATTCAGAATTACCTTCTTGAAGTGCTGAAAAATCAAGGTCCATAGTACCCGTTAAACGTTTGTATGCTTCTGCAAATTCGTTTCCGCCTGTTGAGACTTTTTCAGATGCACTGCTGAAAGAATCAGAAAGGCCGTCAGCTGAATAATTTATTTTTTCAGATGCATTGCTGAAAGAACCGGAAAGAGTTTCAGTAGAATTATTTACGCTTTCAACTGATTTATTGTACGATTCAATAAGGTTTGTAACAGCACCGCTGGCACCTTTCATTTTTTCAGCATATTCATTTGTAACTAATGCAGCATCGGAAACATCTGTCATTTGAGAAACCTGATTGCTCAATTTATCAATGCCGTCGCCAAATTTTTCAAATAAATTAGTATCTCCTGCTTTCTCAATCATCTCATTAAATCTACCGAGAGCATCTGTTGAAGCCGGTAATGTTTCTTTTTCAGCAGGTACATCAATTACACCGTCTAATCCTGCCAATTGTGGGTAAACTAAAGTCCAGTCAAGTTCCTCATGAAGAGGTTCAAAAGCAGAAAAGAAGAAAATAATTGCTTCTACAATAAGACCTACAGTTAACATCAAATTAGCACCGGGCCAGTGAGTTAACTTAAATAAAGCACCAAGTAAAACAATTGAAGCACCCCATCCGTATAAGTACTTCATGAAAACTTTAAACCTGTGACTTTCTGTGATATTAGCCATAATAAAAATATTTAGAATTAATAATAATTGATTTATTTAAAATTTTTGTTAAAGATAAAAAATAATAAATTTAAAAACAAAATTTATTAGTCAAGCTTAACGTTTTTTTGATAACAGTAACAAATATTTATATAAATTATAAGGTATTTTCAGAAATCTGAAAATACCTTATAATTATTATAACTTATCAGAAAAAATCATTAGAAATTACTCGCATCCCATGCGTAATCATCATTACCCATATAGGATCTTACACATCTGAAACCTATATATGATTTTGCGGAATCTTGATAATCATATGTTCTCGCTCCTACTTGCATATAATACGCAATATCTTTCCAAGATCCGCCTCTTACTACTTTTCTTTTTAATGCCGGAGGATCTTCAGCTTTAGCATTATATCGATAATCAGGATTTAAATCATGTGTATAACTGTATGCTGATTCATCATATGCATTACTTGTCCATTCGGCAACGTTTCCTGCCATATCATATAAATGGAATTCATTAGGTGAATATTTCCTTACTTCAAGAGTTCTGTTGGCACCATCGTCTCCGTATCTTCCTCTTAAAGGTTTGAAATTTGCAATGAAGCATCCTGTTACATTTCTGGTATATAAACCGCCCCAAGGATACATAGAAAGATCTAAACCTCCTCTTGCAGCATATTCCCATTCTGCCTCTGAAGGTAATCTGTAATCTTGGTATACGGGTTCGCCCTGAGATCGCTGGTAATTTCTCATAAGATCTGTTCTCCAAACACAAAAAGCATTTGCTTGTTTCCATGTTACACCGACAACCGGATATGTATTGTATGCACTATGCCAAAAATAACGTCTTGCAAACGGTTCATTATAAGAATATGTATAATCTCTCATCCAAACTAATGTATCAGGATATACATGAATCTTTGAATGCATTATAAATGCAGATCTGTCTTTTACAGGTAATGTTTGGCCTTTGCTGTCAACAACTGTACCTTTATATTCTCCTCCCGTGAAATCTTCATCGAAATGATATATGTTGCTTTTTTTTGCAGCTTGTTTTAAATCAACCCATTCATAACTGTATATTAATTTTCTGGAATCAACTTCTTTTTGTTTGTAAAAGCGTTCGTGCATAGGTAAAAATATCTCACCTAATGCTTCTTGAAAATCCTCATCCGCTTTGTTCCATTCAATATCTATTTCCCAGTTAATCAGACAAGTTTCCCAATCATCATGATCATAATC
>JAUVIG010000458.1 GCA_030592825.1 Chlorobiota bacterium
GCAATGATCTTTCATATTATGAATGAGAACGGATACAATCCGTCATTAATAACCGGTGCAGGTTTGGTCAGTATTCAAGAAACAGGAAAAATAGGTAATGCTGTTGCAAATAAAGGGGATTATTTAATAATTGAAGCTGATGAATCTGACGGTTCTTTAGTTAAATACAAACCTAAAATCGGCATTATTCTTAATATCGACAAAGATCATAAAGAACTTGACGAACTTGATGAACTTTTTTCAACTTTTGTTGAGAACAGCAAAACATTAATTGTAAATAATGCACAAAATCGCAGCAAAAAATTTTCAAACAATTTAAAAAATGACTTTGGTTATTCCGAAGCTGCAGGTTTCAAAATCAGCGAGTTTAAACAAACAGGATTTAATATTTCGTTTAGAATTAATGATGTTTTATTTGAGCTGAAGCAAATCGGTAAACACAATGCAGAAAATGTTGCAGCGTCTGTTGCTTCTTGCTCATTAGCAGGTATTTCTGTAAAAGATTCGGCAAAAGCACTAAAAACATATAAAGGTATTTATCGAAGACATCAAATTATTGCACAAAAAAACGGTATAACTTTGATTGATGATTATGCACACAATCCTGCAAAATTAGCTGCATCAATTAAGGCATGTCAACTTTCTGACAGTTGTTTGATTGCTTGGTTTCAACCGCACGGTTTCAAACCTACAAAATTTTTACGTTCTGAATTTGTTAAAGAAATATCGAAAGCATTAAGAAAAGATGATGAAATTTGGATGTCTGAAATTTATTATGCAGGAGGCACCGTCAGCAAAGATATTTCAGCAGTAGATCTAATTAATGATATAAAAGATACCGAAAAAAATGCCTTTTATGTGAAAAACAGAGAAGATTTTCCCGAAAAAATAAGTAATAAATTAAAATCCGGTGATGTCATATTATTGACAGGTGCAAGAGACCCTTCATTAAAAGATTTTGCAGAATTTGTGAAACATAAAATCTTTTAACTCAAAAAAATCAAAAACAAAATCGGAATAATTATTCCCAGAACAATATATATACCTCCTCTGCCCCATGCTCCTTTTTTGCCTCTTACCATAAACAAAGAAGTAATTGCAAACAAAATCAATGCTCCTGCAAAAATATCAGAAAACCATGTCCACCAACGGTTAGGATTATAATGCAAATAATTAGACTCATAGAATATAGGTCTTTTATTAACAAATTCAGCCATCACTTCTCCGGTTGAAGGCCTGACAGTAACAGATGAACGACCGATGAGATAAATCCTCAAAATTTCACCGCCTTCTACAAAATTATAGCTTTTATATTGATCTTCAGCATCAAATTTTTCAAGCAAATTCAATATTTTTTCTTTCGTGATATGTTCTTGAGATAAAACTTCATCCGTTGTAAATTTCTTTATATCAACAATATAATTAGGATCCCAATCCTTCATATGATTTAATGCAATACCTGAAATACCGTAAATTATTGTTGCACCTACAAAAAAGAAACCGATATCACGATGGAGAATTCTACTCCATTTTCTTAATTTCTTCATAATTAAAAATAAAAAAAACTTTCCGAATAAAATAATTCAGAAAGTTTATAAAAATATTTTTTAATAAACTATTTTTCTTCAGAATGAGATACGTATTTTAAAGAATAGTTTGAAAAATGATCAACTCCTTCTTTTTTAAGAGAATCCATCATAAGTTGAATATGCTCTTTTACCTTTTCAAGGTGTTCTTCATCAGCCTCATTATCACCACCATGACTGCCTTCTTCATGTTTTAACTCCTCAGCTAAAAATGCAGAATCAACACGTTCTTCTTCAACAATACCTGTAACAGAAATTTTGCTTCCTGCTATTGCTTCATCAAATCTTTCATCTTTATAAACATGAAGACTGTAATCTCCGTCAACAAGAAGTATCTTTTTTCCGCCGTGTTTACAAACATGATCAACAATTCCGGAAACTTTAACTTCTTTTCCGATAAAATTACCCGCTTTTGTTTCAAAATCTGCCATTACAATTTCAACTACATCTTCCGATACTGTAATTTCAGTTGTATCACTTGGATTGGCATCATTTTCAGCTTCATCACCACAAGCAAAAACAAATAAAGCTAATGCACTCAATAATAATATTTTTTTAATCATAACTCTTAATATTTTATGTTTTTAAAATTGCTGCATAGATAAACATTATTTTTTTAAGTAACAATAAAAAACATTTGATTTACAACAACATTTCGGGAATAATAAATCGAACAAAAAATTCAGTCTAAAACTTTTTCTTCCGGAATAATATATTTTGTAGTTATATAAATATAAATTAAATTCGACCGTTCTTAAAATTCAAATATTATTTTAAACTTTTTTAATATGTTTAATTCAAAAATTACCGGAATAGGACATTATGTTCCAAATCATATTGTAACGAATCATGACTTGGAAAAAATAATGGACACTTCAGATGAATGGATACAAGAAAGAACCGGAATTAGAGAACGTCGTTTTTATAAACCGCCGGAAAAAGGATCTACTGCAAAAATGGCTTTTAATGCATCAAAAATGGCAATGAAACGTGCCGGAGTTACGGCTGATGACATTGACGCTATCGTTTTTGCTACATTAAGTCCTGATTATTATTTCCCCGGCAGCGGTGTATTATTACAGCATATGCTTGAAATGGGAACAAAACCGGCAATTGATATCAGAGCACAATGCTCAGGTTTTATTTATTCATTATCAGTTGCTGATCAATTCATAAAAACAGGAATGTATAATAAAATTCTTGTTATAGGTTCAGAAACACAAAGCGTAGGTATCGACCTTACTACAAGAGGCAGAGATATGAGCGTATTATTTGGAGACGGTGCCGGTGCTGTTGTTTTGGAAGCAACTGAAGAAAAAGGAAAAGGGATATTATCAACACATTTATATTCACAGGGAGAATTTGCAGAAGCATTATATAAAAGAGATCCCGGGACAGGACGTGAAAATATTAATTATCGCGGAATGCATGAAGATTATGAATGTAACAGCCCGCAAATGGACGGACAATTAGTTTTTAAAAACGCCATTACGAGAATGCCGGAAGCAACAATGGAAGCATTGGCAAAAAATAATTTAACTACTGAAGATATTGATATGTTTTTGCCGCATCAAGCAAATCTCCGTATTTCACATACGGTACAGAGGTTTTTAAAATTACCGGATGAAAAAGTTTATAATAATATTCAAAAATACGGAAATACAACTGCCGCAACATTACCTATTTTATTAAGCGACCTGTGGGAACAAGGACGAATTAAAGAAGGTCAACTATTCGCTATTGCAGCATTCGGCAGCGGATTTACATGGGCATCTGCTTTGATCAGATGGTAAATATATTCGTATTATAATTTTTTATAAAAGGACTGAATTAAACAGTCCTTTTTTTATATTTGCACATTATATAATTATTATGAAAAAGGAAAATGTACCACAACACGATGAAAATCTATTGA
>JAUVIG010000399.1 GCA_030592825.1 Chlorobiota bacterium
ATATGGTTTTTGCCATTTTTTCTTGTCAATTGTTTTTTCACTTACCCATATATCTTGTCGTCCTTGTCCGCCCTTTCTGTTACTGACAAAGTAAATAGTCATGGAGTCTTTGGTTATAGAGACAGAACTTTCTCTGTAATTACCCATGTTTATTTTCCTCATTTTTCCCGGCTTTTGCCATGAATCATTTTTAAATTGAGAATTATAAAGATTTCCGTTTCCTTTATATCCTCTGTAAATACATAGTTCTTTGCCTTCCGGTGAAATGTCAACAACTGCATCATTGTGTATTGAATTTATGGGTTTATCCATTTGTTCAGCGTTTCTCCATTTTCCGTTTTTTGCTTTAGAAATGTAAACATCTTCATAATACATTTTATTATGAGGATTTATTTTTCCTCCGGTTGTGTTTTTTCTGCGAGATGTAAAATACAAAACTGAATCTTCAAAAAAGAAAACAGGGCTGTATTCAGGCTCTTCAGTGTTTACACCTTTTCCAAGATTATCTACGAAACATCTTACCGGTTTTCTCATAAGCTTTATTCCGCCTTCACACTCTTCAATTCGTTTATCAATTTTGGTTTTTTTTCTTTGTAATTTCTTTAGAGGTAAACTGTTTGTATATTCTTCATAATTATTAATTGCATCGTCAAATTTATAATTGTATTGCTTTGCTCTCCCTAACCAATAAAGAATATCTTCTGTTAAATTCTCATCTATTAAATATGCATTATCAATATACTTTAATGCTTTTACAGGTTCAGATGTTTTAAGATAACATATTCCGATCAGATAATTCAAAGCAGCATTATCTTCATTATGTTTAAATGCAGATAAATAATGATCAAGAGCCATGAAATAAGTACCTTTTTTATTCATCCTGAAATATTTATTTCCTTTTTTTACATGTTTCCACGCTTCTTTGAACCCAAGCTCTTCAATTTTATATGCGTCTTTTTTGACTTTAACAAAATTTTGGGCTGTTAAAGGAATAAAATATAAGTTCAATAAAATAATTGTGATTAATAAAGATTTAAATTTCATTATTTAAGGTTTCTAAGTGTGTAATTTCTATTTGCAATCTTTTGTGTACTTTTCGGCATTTTTAATGCCAAGGGCTGCGGCTTTTTTAAAATCATCGCAAGCAGCTTGAAATTTTCTGAGGTTTTCTCTTGCAGTTCCTCTGTTTGCATATGCTTCTGCAAATTTGTCCTTAATTTTAATTGCTTCAGTAAAAGCATCTTCTGCTCCTTTAAAGTCATTTAATTTTAATTTTGCCATACCCATATTATTATATGCATCTGCAAAAGTATTTTTAAAATTGACGGCTTTTTCAAAATCTTTAATTGCGTCATTAAAGTTTTTATTAGCTTCATCAGTTTTTTTATTTTTCAGATTTCCTATTCCTTTTGCATATTTTGAAAGTCCTCTTCCGTTATAAGCAATATAATATTCGGCATTAATTTTTACAGCTTCAGTATATGCATCAATGGCTTCATCATATTTTTTGAGTTCATCTTTTACTGCACCCAAATTACTATATGCAAAATAAAGACCGGTATCCACTTCAACAGCCTTATTATAATCATTTACCGCTCCTTCTAAATTACCTTTTAATCTTTTGGCACTTCCTCTGTCGTGATAAGCATAGGCATAATCATTTTTTATTTCAATTGCTTTATTGAAGTCAGTTATTGCTTCGTCAAATTTCTTAAGTTTTAAGTATGCAATGCCTCTGTAATAAAAAGCATTCGGCTTCTTATAACCTGAACCTACAGCTTTAGTAAAATCACTAATTGCACCGTTATAGTCGCCGGTATTTACTCGCGAAAATCCTCTTGCAAAAAGAACTTTTGGCATATCCGGTAATAATTCTGTTGCAACAGAAAGATCAGATACAGCACCTTCAAAATCCTGCAGTTCGTTTTTAATAACTCCTCTGTTATAATATGCCAAACCAAAATCAGATTTTATTTCAACAGCTTTAGATAATTCAGCAATTGCTCCGGTATAATCTTGATTTAAAAAGTTTTTAACACCCTGATTATAAACAAGTTTCGCTTCTTGCCCTCCGGCAGTTATTGTCGTATTGTTCTGACTGAAACTACCCAAAGCAAAGAATAGAACTAAAAAAGATAATATAATGATTTTTTTCATGATTTTGTCAAATTATTATTAAATTAACTATTTTTGTCAATGAATATCATTATTTTAATGAATATTGACAAAATTAACAATAAAAATTTTAATATATAAAAAATTTAAACTTATAATTTTTAATATTCAAATTATAATATTAACGGGATAAATTCATTTTTAATATGAAAAAAAAATTTACTTATATAAATTTAGAATATCTTAATGAAGTATCAACAAATGTTGAATTTAAAATTAAAATATTCAAGATGTTCAAAAAAGAAGTAGTAAATCTTGAAAAAAAAATGATTTTTGCATTGGAAAGTAATAATACAGAAGAATTGGCCGATTTGGCTCATAAAGCAAAATCAAGTGTCTCTATTTTAGGAATGAAGGCTGTTGCCGATGAAATGAAAAAACTGGAAACGGATATTAAAAATATGATTAACATTAATTCTTATGAAAAAAGAGTTTATAATTTTCTTGACTCATGCCGTCATGCAATTGAAGAAATTAATATAATTGAAAAACAACTGTAAATATTGGCTTTTCCACATACATATAAAAACAAGATTGAACTTTTAAATAATAAAGTAAAAGGAAACCGTCTCAATTCTGTAATTATTAAAAAATTAATAAGCAATGAAATATCTTCTTTTAGTCCTGAAGAATTTTTAGAAAAGGATAAATTTATAACATTTACATCAATATCAAAATTGTTCAGATATGAATATAAAATTAAGTTGTATATTGAAAAAAAAGGCAATGATTATAATATTATTTATGAAATTGATCTGGAAAAAGTTTTACGAATTATAATAATCGGAATTATTTTAATTGCTTTTTTTTCTTTTTTATCTGTTAAGTATTTTTTAATATCCGCCGGGCTATACTCTTTATTGTTTTACATATTAAATGTGTTGATTATTAGTACATCAGTTGAGAATTTAATTAAAAGAGCAATTGGTGAAAATAATTATACATTTAATGATTCGGAAGTTATTTCTCCTGAACAAGAGCAATGGATTAAAGATGAAAACAGGTGCCCGGCTTGCGGAGAGTTTGTTACAAATATTGATTTAAATTGTTCGGAATGCGGATTAAGAATTAAAAGAAACAGATATTCTATTCCATTAGATTTAAGTAAACACAAAGAGAAAAAAATAAAATATCATTATAAAAAGAAGGGTTCTTCAGATTAATCTTAAATTTATTCTTTATAAAATCCTAATTGAATTCTTTTTTAAGAATTTTTTTAATAATAATATAGATTAATATACTAATTAATATCCCTAACAAAGCTCCTCCGATAATATCTCCGGGATAATGAACTCCTAAATAAATTCTGCTGTATGAAACAATAAATGCCCAGATAATAATTAAAATTGAATACAATTTATTTTTCAATAATAACAGTGAAAGAGATGCAAAAGCAAAAGCATTGGCAGCATGTGAAGAAACAAATCCGTAATGACCTCCCGGCAGTTTCAAATAATGCATAAACTCTTGAATTTCCGGATTATAACAGGGCCTTAATCTTTGAAATACATTTTTAAATAAATGAACGGAAGTTTGATCGCTCACAGTTATTAATAATCCAAAGAATACCAACAATATTAAGCCGGTTTTTAATTTATATTTCTTAAATAAAAGAAAAGTAACAAAAATGTATAAAGGAAGCCATATCATTTTTTTACTAATATTGTTCATTATTACATCAAAAAATTCATTATGATATTAGTTTAAAAATAAAAACAAATTTGTGTCAATTTGTATTAAATTGTTAATAAACTCCATAAATTGATAAAAAAGTTGATTAAAACAGTATCTTATAATTTAAATATGTTTTAAAAGTAACATTTTTTGAAAAAAAACGTATA
>JAUVIG010000131.1 GCA_030592825.1 Chlorobiota bacterium
ACCAACACATCGCAAGCACCTACTCAAACACCTACAAAGTTAACATCAATACTCGGACAATCACTCGGTCCGGTTCCTTCAATTACTCCGGACAATAATGGTGAAAATTTAAATCCTTATTTTAGAGTTTCATGTGTTTTTGTATTTGTATATGCAATATAGCAACTTCTTTGCTTCAGATGATTTACAATATTCGGTAAAAAACTGAATTTTCCCATATGTTCGTCGCCTTTTTGTTCTTTTAGCTTATTAAAATCAATAGTTCTTCCGTCTAATCTTGCCGGAGTTCCTGTTTTCATTCTTAAAACCGGAATATCATACTTTATTAGTTGTTCAGATAATCCGTATGAAGCATTTTCGGAATCTCTCCCACCCTTTATTTTATTATTTCCGACATGCATTAATCCGTTAAGAAATGTTCCGTTTGTTAAAATAACAGCTTCAGCATAAAATTTTACTCCGAGTTTTGTTTTAACTCCTTTAATTATATCTTTTTCAATTATAAGCTCGTTTACAGTGTCTTGCCAAAAGTGTAAATTATTTGTTTTTTCAAGGGCTTCTCTCCATTTCACTGAAAACTTTACTCTGTCGGATTGTGCTCTCGGGCTCCACATAGCAGGGCCTTTTGATAAGTTAAGCATTCTGAATTGAATGCTTGTTTGATCGGTAATAATTCCTGTATATCCGCCCATTGCATCAATTTCCCTTATAATCTGTCCTTTTGCAATTCCTCCCATTGCCGGATTACATGACATCTTTGCTGTAGTAAACAAATCCATTGTAATAAGAAGTGTTGAAGAGCCGAGATTTGCTGCTGCTGCTGCTGCCTCACTTCCGGCATGTCCGGCACCTACCACTATAACATCAAAAGTATCTGTCATTTTATCAGAAATTTTTGCAAAGATAAGAAAACAGATAAGGTTAAGAAATTGTTTTATGAATATTTAAGCAAGCTCTAATTATGAAAGATTGAATCCACACCTAAGATATATAAGCCACGAATGCACGAATTCAATATTTTGCAATTGTTGTATGTTTTTAAACTAACAAAATTATCCCGCATTATTCTGACAGATTTAAATGTTCCGTGCGGAACATATCCGGAAAGCCGGGATTTCAGGGTATTTCCTTGATCTTTATTGAATTGTTTTGTTCTGTTTTGCAGCTAATTATAATTCCTTATCTAAATAATAGTTTTCTTTGGTTCTCATCTCTTTTTTATCTTCTTCACTTTTATCATTGTAACCTATCAAATGTAGTACTCCGTGTACCATCACCCTGTTTAATTCATTTTCGAAAGCTGTGCCGTATTTATCTGCATTACAGAAAACCGTTTCTTTGCTTATGAAAACATCACCGCTAATTTTGTTTTTTTCATTATAGTTGAAAGTTATTACGTCAGTATAATAATCATGATCAAGATATTTTTTATTCATTTTTAAGATATATTCATCTGAACAAAATATGAAATTCAGTTCTCCGACTTCTTTCTTTTCGTTGTTACACATCTCAATTATAATATCTTTAATTTTTTTATTAAATTGAAATTCTTTTATGTTTTCACAGAAAAAATTTATTTCCATTTCATTTATTTTAATTTAAACCTTTGTTATCGTGAATTAAAATCCCCCTAACCCCCTAAAAAAAGGGGGAATTTGGCTCTGTGTTATCTTTCTGACTTATTTATTTTTTGCAGCAAAGTTGTACTTCTTTGTTGTGAATTCAAATAAAATGTTCCACGTGGAACAATTCCGGAAAGCCGGACATACCGGCACTTTTGGAACGGCTTATTAAAATAGTGTCAAAACATATTGTGCAATATCCGGTTTTCAAATTTACAAGTCCTGATTATCCTTAAGTTATTTGTTTACCGACTTTGAATAATCATCGTATAGTTTTTTATAAAAGTTTTTTAGTTGTATGTTTTTTCTGTAAAGCTCTTCATTAAAAGAGTTTTTGTCTTTAGTACCTTTGAAGACATCTTCAGCTGATTTGTAGATTTTGTCATTTCCTTCCGTTGATTTTCGTTTATTATCGGTTTTCCTTTTATTTTCTGCTTTTTCTGCTTCAAGCAATCTGGTTTCAATTTTCTTTTGTCTATTAATCAATTCAGGATTTATTCTTCTGTTTACAATATCTTTTTCATTCTCTTCTGCCATTTTGTTTATTTGATTAAGTAACTTTTGAGTTTCCGGATTTAATGAAAAATTGGCATTCATTTCTTTTAACATTTGTCTGAAAATTTCTTGTTGTGCCAACATTTTTGCCAGTTGTTTGTTTTGAGCATTTTCATTAAAACTTCCTGTTCCGTCTTTCATTTGTTTCAACATTTTTTCCATTTGTTCTTTAAGAGACTGTTGGCTTCCCTTTAAGTCTTGAAATGCATCTTTTTTTCCTTTTTTCTTATTCTTACATTGTGAGCCTCCGCCACACGATCCTTGCATTTGATTTTTCATTTGCTTGATAATTTCAGACAATAACAAGGCAAGGTTATTTGAAGAAGTCATTATTTTATTTTGTAAATTTCTTGAATCTGATATTTTTCTTTCTTCCAATTTCTTTTGCACATCTCTTAAATTATTATTGATTTTATACACTTCATCTAAAATTGGTTTGCTTATTTGTGTTACTCTGTTTGCAAGTGATTTCAGAGAATCTTCGATTGTTACAAAATCATCTTTCATTGATAATTGCTTATCTGAAAGTTCAATATATTTCGGATCATTTGTTCTTATTTTAGGAAATTCATCGGTTAAAGATTCCTGTGCGAAAGAAAAAGTTAATAAATTATCCAGAATTTGCCTCATTGCATCAATATCTTCTCCTTGTTGTTGCATTGAATTAGATTGCATCATTGATTGCATTGATTTTGAAAGATTCTTCATGTTTTGAGAATTTTGATTTTGAGAATCTGATGCTTTTTTATTTTTTCCTTTATCCAAATTTTCTTCAGATTCTTGAAATTCTTCTTCAATATTTTTATTCTCTTCACTAAAATCATTCAATTTCATTTCCTTTTTTAACTCTTTGTTCAGCTCTTTTGCTTCATCATATTCTTCTTGAATATCATTAAATCGTTCTTCAATATTTTTTTGTTTATTTTTGAGTTCTTCTTTATTCAACTTTTTATCTTTTGTTTCTTTTGATAAATCTTTTTGTTCTTCTGCAAGTTTTTCGAGTTCTTTTATTGCATTATTTATTTTTTGTTCAATTTGTTCTCTTTTTAACAATTCTTTTGTTCTGTCTAATCTTTCTGACATTTCTTCATGTGAAAATTTATAATCTTCAAGTAATTTATTCATCATTTTTTCATTGAACTTATCTTGTAATTCTTGCAATTGCTTCATTAATTCTTTAAGTTCATCTGTCATTATCTCTTCGAGAAGTTCTTGAATTTCTTTTTGTTTTTTTATTAGTTCTTCATCTTTTTCGTTTAACTTGTTTTGCATTTTATTTTTTTCCTTATTCTCTTGAGACAATTCATCAGTCATATTTTTAAGCAAGTTTTGCTTTTCTAAAATGTTTTGTAACATTTGTTTGTTTTCCCAATCTGAAATATTTCCGTCTAAATTTCTTTCTCTCAAAAGCTCTAAATCTTTTTGAATCTCATCAGCAAGTCGGATACTCTTTTCTAATTTTGATTGAATATTCTTATTAGCCGTATTTTCAAATTCTTTTATTTCTTTAAAAGAAGGTATTTTAAATGTCATTATACCGGTTCTTGAAGACTTGCTTCCTCTTACTCCGTCATTATCCCATACTTCAAAATAATATTGTATAATTTTATTTTCATCGTTATTTATTGTGCTGAAATCAAAGGAATAATAGAACTCTTGTTTTATTTGACTGTTAATAATTTGCAGAGGATTCGTTTCATATTTAAAATTTAAATCATTTGTTTCTGTTTCTTCAGGAACAATTCTATATTTAAAATTCAGTCTTTTAAAACCATAATCGTCGTTAATAATTCCTCGATAATATGATATGTAATAATTGGCAGTATCTTTTATTTCTTTGACATCAACAGACGGAAATAAATCAGGAATTACAGATATATTGAAATTTATTAAGTTATGATTTACAAAATATTTATTGGCTGCAGAAACAGAATAATTAAAACTTTTAAAAATTCTTTTACTGTAATAAAATAAATCGTTTTCTTTTTTTGTTTTGATTTTTTCATTTCCTGAAAATAAACATAAGGAATCAACATTACCGGTTTTAAAAATCCACGATATTTTTGATCCGTACGGTACAACAATATCTCCTTTGTTTTTTAAAACTGTATCTTTTTCATTTGTATAAGAAGGAACATCTACACTAACAAAAAAATTAATAACAGACGGAGAGGGTAAAATATTTATATTATATTTTT
Source organism: Chlorobiota bacterium (assembly GCA_030592825.1). Classification (GTDB taxonomy): domain Bacteria; phylum Bacteroidota; class Bacteroidia; order Bacteroidales; family JAADGE01; genus JAADGE01. The sequence continues at coordinate 4,376 of JAUVIG010000131.1, forward strand.
CTGATTCTAAATTTTGCGATGAAAACCAAAATTTAATTGAATTGTTCAGATTTTTGAACTCATAAGAAAATTGTGTTTTGTTTTTCTTTGATTTTTTCATCAAAAAATTATTTCCCATATAATTAATAAAAACTTCATCGGGAATATATTCTCCTGTAAGTTTTACTTTTATTGTAACATTATCACCTTTTTTATAATTCAATGTATCATTCATTAATCGGAAAAAGAACGGAGCCGGGAGTTCATATTTTTTATCATAATTTATGATTCTTTTATTGCTTTCTTTAAGAACGGAAGGTGATATTGCAATAATCGCAATAAAAATCAATAATACAGGTATGCTGTATTTTAAATATTTATAGTTTTGTTTGTGTTTAACTGCTTTTTTAAATGAAAAAATCTTTATCTGTTCAGATTTTTGATTTATTGAAGCATCTATCAATTTAATATCATTTTTTTTATTTTTTTGCAGTTCATATAATTCCAGTGTATTTATCAGTTTATCTTTTATATCAGGAAAATGTTTGACAATAATATCTGATGCAGCTTTATATGAAATTAATTTTCCTATTTTAATTAATTTTAAAATCGGTATTATAATTAACCAAATTAATGTTCCGATAAGTAATGCAATAAATGTAAAAAATAAAATTGCTCTTGAAACAGATGAAAATCTTAAATAAAATTCAGATACGGAAAAAATTAAATAAATTCCGAGAATTATTGAAACAGACAAAATTAAACCTCTTATCAGTTTGACTTTATAATACTTTTTTATAAAGCTGTCTAATTTTTTTATTATGTTATTGTATGGTTTCATTATTGTTTGTTTTATCTCAACCACTTTTGCGGATTAAGCTTTTTATTAAGATACCAGATTTGAAAATTCAGCATCCTTGAATCCGGTATTCCAATTTCTTGCCCTTTAATCAGATTATCTCCTTTACTCACATACACATCTGCAAGATTAGAGTAAACTGTGTAATATTGGCCGTGTTTTACAATTACTGCATTATTTGCTCCGGGAATTTTCAATACTTGTGAAACAATACCGGGATGAACTGATTTTGCTTTTGCTCCTACACTTGTTGCAATTTCAATTCCGTCATTATTTATTTTAACGTTTTTCAATACAGAATGAGTATGTTTCCCAAAAGAAGATGCTATTATTCCTTTTATCGGAAAGGGTAGTTTTCCCTTTTTTCTTTCAAACTTCAAAGATAAGGGTGATTTTTTAATGCTGCTTCCGGATGAAACACTTTTTTTTATTGATTTTCTTAATGCTGCTGCAATTTTCTCTTTTTTTCGTAAATCTTCTTTCAGTTTATCTTTTTGATTATTAAGCTTTGCTAATATTCTTGCAAGAAATGTTTTTGATTCGTTCAGATTTATCAGTTCGTCTGTTTGGTTTTCTTTTAATACCAGTTTTTCGCTTTTTTGTATGTTTAAACTTTCATTTAGATATTCCAGACTGTCAGTTTTTATTTTTAAATCATTTGTTGTTTCTTCAAGGTATTCTGTTAAATATTGTAAATACACGAATCTTCTGTATGCTTGATTAAAAGTTTTTGAGGAAAATATAAATATTGTTTTATTTCTGGTGTTTCTTGTTTTATATGCATAAAATATTAATTCTTCATATTCTCCTTTTAACATTTTTATATTTTTTTGAATTTCTGTGCGTTTTTTGGTATTGAAAACAATCTTTTCATCTAATGAATCAATTTCAGTTTTTATGTTTTCCAATAAAATTTCTTGCAGGTTTATTTGCCTAACAAGAATTTGATACCTCATATAAGTTCTTGAGGATTTTTTGCTTAAAGAGTTAAGAAGAGAACGTGTTTCTGCAAGATCCTTTTGTGCTTTTAACAACTTTTTTGATTGTCCGTAACTTGATAAAGAAAATGCAAAAAAAAGTAATATTGTTATCGAATATTTATTTATGTTTTTATTCAAAATGTAATTGTTTATAATTTTTCGGTATTTTAAAATTCAAATCAAATTCCTTATTTTTTATAATTGATGAGTATTTTATGTTAATTGATGATGTTTCTGAATTATCGGATATTTTTATCAGAATGTTATGAGGAAATTTTGTTCCGTAGATATCTGTAAAATTTGAGTAAATGAATGTAGCTTTTCTGTTTTTATCCAATAGTTTTAATTTGTTCTCGGTTATATAATAGTTTTTATCAGAAAAATTTATACTGTGACTCATATTAATATTTGAAAAAATACCTGCTGCATTCAATGTATTTGCCTTTACACTTTCATTTTCAGTTAAGAAATAAGATTCAACCGTATTTCCGGGAGGGTATGTAAAAAATTTATTTGTTATTGCAGACTCAATGACAATATAATTCATTTCGAAACCAAAGTTTTTTTGTATATAGTTGTAGCTTTCTGCAAAATATTCATTCTTCATTCTGTCGAGATATTTTATACTGTCACGTGTAAATAAAACTCTTCCTATTTCAATGCTTAATACAGGTCTTAACGAAATCCAAATAAATTGATTATTCTTAATTCTTATTACTCCTTTTAACGGCAAGTTTTTATCATTGCTTTCATAATTGCCGGAGAAACTTGCAATAAATGTATTAAATGATAAGCTGTTTTTATTTAAAGAATCTGCAATTATTAATGCTTCTTTATCAATTCTTACACTTTCATCATATTCTGTATTATCTAATTCCTCAATATCAACTTTTACATTTTTACGGAATATACCGCATGATGTTAAAATAGTAAATATTAGGCTTATTATTAGATATTTATGAATTTCTTTCATCTGCTTAAATTTAATTATTTTCAAAAATCAGATGCCTGCCTATCGGCAGACAGGGAACATCTACAACACACAAGATTCATGTTATCTGTAACTTATGCATAATAATCATAATTAAGTGTGTTTAAAATCAATCATAGCCTGCCCCGATTTTTTCGGGGGATGTTTCATTATATTTTCTGTCTTTAAAATTTTATTTTATAATTCGCTCAATTTTAATTTATCAACATTATTAATTTTATAAAATAAATGTTCTCCTTTGCTTCCGTTATTTTTTGACAGGTTCCAATATTCCAATGCTTCTTTCTTTTTTCCGGCAGAAAATAAAATATCTCCGTGAAGTTCTAAGTATTTTGTATTCTTTGATGTTTTATTAACATACTTTTCAGAAACTTTCAATGATTCTGAATATTTTTTTCCTTTAAACAGGGACAGAGAATATGCATAATAATATACCGGATTGTTTTTATCATTTTCAATACACCTTTTGGCTAATAATTCTGCTTTTTCAATATTAACTTTTCTTTTAGATAAATGAATTGAATAACTTATTATTGCAGTATAAAAGCAAGAATCTAAAACTAATATTTTTTCAAAACATTGATCTGATTTGTTATTATTCTCTACTTTTTGAAAGCTTTCAGCAAGATAGTAATAAAATTGAACCAATAATTCATTATCCTCAATTACTAAATCCATTCCTGTTTCTAAAACAGATATTGCTTTATCGTATTTCTTTGTTTCGTATGCTGCAATACCGTTATACAAGAAAACTTTAGGCCTGTTTGGAAAAATATACAAATACTTTTCAGAATCTTTATATAAATCTTCAAATTTTCCTTCATCATATGACAATTCAAAAAGAATTAATAACAAATTAAAATTTGAATTGCTTAATTCCATTGCTTTTCTTATATAATTTAATGCTTCCTCTTTATTATCATCATCAATATAGTACTCTGCAAATAAGGTGTTTACGGTAATTTCATTAGGGTGATATTTATACAATTCTTTTAATAATTTTAAATATTTTTCTTTAGGAAAGTTAGGATATTGCCCGGAAATCAGTAAATTAATCTTTGTAATAAGAATTAAATCTGAACCCATTAACCACATAACATTCTTATAATATTCTTCAGTCTTGTCGGTATATTTGCAATAATATGAATATGATAATCTGACATTACTGTTTTCAGGATATTCAATTAAAAGTTCTTTGTACAAAATCTCTGCTTTATCCGATTCATGTGTTGAAACATATAACTCTGCAAGTAATGCTTTATATCTCGGATCATCAGAATTATGTAAAATAATTTCCCTTAATATTTTTTCTGCTTTATTTGTATTCCGGGCTTTTAAGTTTAAATCATATAAGCTTATTGCAATTTCATTATTAAATTCAATGTTTTCTAATTTTCTCTCATAAATTTTTGATAAGTTCGTCAAATCTTTTTTGTCAAAATAAATTCTTATTAATCTGTCATATAATATTTCACTTTTGGTATTTGCTTTTATTAGGTTTTCATAGATGTTTACAGCACTTTTTGTTTTATTCAAAGTTGTTAAAATATCAGCTTTTGCAAGATTATACCAAAAATTTTCCGGTTGAAGATCAACAGCTTTTTCTGCAAATTTCAGTGCTGTTTCATATTTTTTATCTGTAATAAATATCGTTGATAAGTAAAAGTTTGAGGCAGCACTTGTCGGTTTAATATCTATTGCTGACAGATATTGCTCAATTGCTGTTTTGTTATTTCCTAAGAGTCGGTTTTTATTTGCTTGAGAAAAAAGATATATAAATTTTGTTTAATTTTGTTCCGGATTATTATTTTGTGGTTTTGTTTTAATTGAAAATTTAGAAATAACAAAAGT
>JAUVIG010000334.1 GCA_030592825.1 Chlorobiota bacterium
ACAAATATATTTCATACCACTACACTATTATGCAAAAAAAATCTAATAATCACCTGATTATTAGATTTTTAAAATTCCGAGTGTTTTTTTATAGAAAACTCAAGTTTTAGTGGCATTTTTATTTTTTTTTGCTTTTCGGAGTGGACTCAAATTTAACAAGTTGAATATTTAATAAATATAGTGTTAATTTATAAATTAAAATTATATTTTCGTAAAAAAGAACTGTTAAAAGATTATTTGTAATGGCAGAAAAGATCATAAAATTCATTTCAGATAATGTTGATTTGCTTGAAAAGGCATTTGAAATAAGAACAATTGTATTTGTGGATGAGCAGGAGGTTGATCCCAAGACAGAATATGACGGTTACGATGATGATGCCGTACATTATATCATGTTTTATAATGATATTCCGATCGGAACGGCAAGAAGAAGGTTTACAGAAGAAGGTATTAAATTTGAACGCTTAGCGGTTTTAAAAATATACAGAGGCTTGGGCTTGGGCGGGGATTTAATGCAATATATGACGGATGATGTATTACCGACTGATAAAAAGATATATTTAAATTCGCAAGCTGCTGTTGAAAACATCTATAAAAAATATGGTTTTAAGAGGGTAGGAGAGATGTTTTATGAAGCAAATATCGAACATTATAAAATGGTTTATGAACCAAAATGAAAGAATAAAATAAAAAACAGAAATGAAACGAGAACGTAAAGCGGCACATCTTGATTCTAATGTAAAAGGATCGGGCAAACAACGAGAAAAAACAAGGGTTTCTCGTACAAAAGGAAAGTATAATCAGGTTTTGGAAGTTTCAAAAAAAACAAAGATGCTGTGGTTATTTATTATAACAGTTGTTACATTAATTGCTTATTATCCTGCATTTGATAATGAAATTACATCTTGGGATGATGAATTCTATATAAATGATAATCCTTATTTAAAAGATCTTTCGGGAGAAAATGTTTCAAAGCTTTTTGATTTTGATACTTACTATATGGGAAATTATCATCCTCTTGCAATGATTTCTTTATCAATAGACTACGCAATCGGAGGAGAAGATGAGAATGGGAACATTGATCCGTTTATGTTTCATTTCACAAATATAATTCTTCATATTCTCGTGAGTTTGCTTGTATTTTGGTTTGTATTTGCTTTGCTGAAGAATTTTAATATTGCCGTAATTGCCGGTTTATTGTTTGGTGTCCATGCTCTTCATGTTGAATCCGTTGCTTGGATATCTGAACGAAAAGATGTTCTTTATTCTCTTTTTTTTGTTGCGTCTTTGGTTTCTTATGTAAAATATATTAACAATAAAAAAACAGGTTTTTATATAATTTCACTTGTGCTTTTTTCTCTTTCCTTGTTTTCAAAAGGTCAAGCAGTTTCGTTGGCAGTAACAATTATTCTTATTGATTTTCTAAAAAAACGTAAATTATCGGATGTTAAAGTAATTTTAGAAAAAATACCGTTTTTTGCCTTAGCAATATTTTTCGGACTTGTAGCAATTGGTGCTCAAAAAGAAAGCGAAGCACTCGTTGATGAGCAAGCATATACATACTTGCAAAGAATCGGTATTGCGTCTTTTGCATTTATACAATATGTAATAAAGTTGATATTACCGATTAATTTGTCAGCTGTTTATCCTTATCCGGATATTATTGGTCAAACAATTCCGGGATTATATTATTTAATGATTATTCCGGTTCTTTTAATTGCCGGTTTGTTTTTTTGGTTGCTGAAAAAAGGAAAAAATATTCTTGTTTTCAGTATTGCATTTTTTATTGTAAATATTTTCTTGTTATTACAATTTATACCTGTAGGAAGTGCCACTCATGCAGATCGTTATGCATATATACCGTCAATCGGGTTTTTTATACTGATTGCGGTTTTAATTATGCAAATGATACAAAAAAAAGAAAAGAACAAAATGATTTTTTACGGTTTTACGGGATTTTATATAGTTGCATTAGCCGGATTAAGTTTTATGCGTTCAGATATTTGGCAAAACAGTGAAACTTTATGGAATGATACTGTAGAAAAATCACCAAATTCTGTTGTTGCATGGAATAATCTTGGAAGTGATAAGGATAAAAAAGCAGCTGCAGCAATGGAAGAGATGCGTTTTGATGAGGCTAAAAGATTACGTCTTGAAGCAATAGGTGATTTCTCAAAAGCAATTGCCGGAAAACCGGATTATAAAAACGCCTTTTATAACAGAGGAGTATCAAGCTTTGAAGTTGGTAAGCTAATGAAAGACAGCTCTTTAATTGTGTCTTCCATTAAAGATTTTGATAAGGCATTAGAGCAAGATGCTCAATTTCCGGATGCATATCATAACAGAGGAAATGCTAAAGTTGAATTAGGAAAATTAGAAGCAGCTTTAAAAGATTTTAATTTAGCGATTGACCTAAAACCAAATGAACCGAATTTTTATGCTAACAGAGGAGTAACAAAAGGAAAAATGGGAGATTTAAAAGGAGCATTTGAAGATTTTAACATGTCTTTAAGTATTGACCCTAATGAATCTGCTGTTTATTCCAACAGAGGAAAAGCCAAAATGTTAGGAGGAAATGTTTCCGGAGCGATTGCAGATTATGATATAGCTGTTCGGATAAATCCTAAAAACGAGACAGCATATTTTAACAGAGCATTGGCAAAACAAAAATCTCAAGATCTAAAAGGAGCTTTAGAAGATTTTAATGCAGCAATTTCAATAAATCCGAAAATAGCTGATGCATATTATTTCAGAGGCTTGTTGTTTTTAGACTTGAATAATAAAGATGCTGCATGTAATGATTTTAAACAAGCAAGTTTTATGGGAATAACTGTTGCAGGTGTATTGTTACAACAATATTGTCAATAGGTGATATTAGAATTAAGATTATATATTAAATTGTTCTGAATTTACAATTACGGATTAGGAAAAATACTAATCTGATTTATATTTGAGTTCATACAGTTCCTTTTCTAATTCTTCAATGCGTTCTTTGAGTTTTTTATTTTCCTTTTCAACATCTGTTTCACCTTCCTTTTTGATTTTTTCTACACTCGAAACAAAATATCTTGTATCTCCCCACCATGCAAAGGTTCTGTATCGTTCTTTATAGGTTAAACGAACTCTTTTCCCCTGCAATTTTGTTAATTTATCAATAACATCGTCATTACTGTCGAGAACAGAAAACAAAAATGGTTTTTCATTAGAGATTCCTTGACTTATTTCACCCTCCCATGTTTTAAACATTACTCCTTTTTGGCTGAATTTTATCAGTTCCCCGGCTCTGTATCCTTCGCTGAAGGTTATAAAATATACAAATGTCATAAATCCGGCTATACATACAATAATGATTAGTCCGGCCCATATAAGAAACTTTTTCATATACTGTTGATTTTTAATTAGTTTATTTCTTGTAAAAATACGAAAGTTTTATTAAAAACAGAATTTTTTTAGTGTATTATATTAAAATTACAGCCTTGTAAGTTGGTTAAAATCAGCAAACAAAAGGGCATATGTTAATTAAATGTTAAAAATTGAAACTTAGGGCACGGTTTTTTCGTATACCAACTTGAAAAAGAAATCACAGAGTCATTTGAAAAAATTTATATTCATACTAACATTAACTTGTTTTGCATTTATGCATACAGATGCACAAAGGTTTGATATTTATGAAGGAGATACGATTAACTGTATTAATAAAAAAAACCAAAAAGAAGGGCATTGGATAATTTTTAAATCCGGGACAGAGCAAATTCTTCATAAAGGGAGTTATTTGAAAGGGAAAAAAGAAGGTTTATGGACTACATATTATTCCGGAGGACAAAAGAAATCTGAAATTTCTTATTTACAGGATGAAAAAAATGGTTACGCCGTGATATATTTTGAAAACGGTAACATTGCGGAAGAGGGAATATGGTTCGTTGATAAATGGGTTGGAAAATATAAATCGTATTATGAGAACGGAAAACTTTTTTATTCTTGGAATTATAATAATAAAGGAGCAAGAAGCGGATACCAGCAATATTTCTATAAAAACGGAGAAATTAAGATTGAAGGAGAATGGCTGGACGGCAAAGAAAACGGGACTATCAGAGAGTATTATTCTTCCGGAACAATAAAAGCCGAAAAAAGGTTTAATGAAGGGAAAGTTGATTCAAAAGCAATAAAGATTTATAATATAACTGAAAATAAAAATGATGTAGCAGATACAAATGTAAATGATACCCAAGACAGTGATACTGTTATTACATTTTATACCAAGGCGGATACCGTAAAAGTATTTCGCGGAAACGGGAAACATGTATTTTACAATAAACATAAGAAAGTCGAAAAAGACGGTATCTTTACAGACGGTATCTTAACAGACGGGAAGCATTATATTTATAATAAAAACGGAGTTCTTATAAGGACATTAATATATAAAGAAGGGAAGATCACAGAGGTTGTAAACAATGAATAAAAAAAGTTGATAAATAAAAAAACCTTCCGTCAATCTGAAGGTTTTTTTTATAAGGGTTATGACAAGCTTTGTTAACCGCATTTAGAATATCCGCAAGATTGACAAATCAAACAACCTTCTTGATATACTAAAGTATCAGAGCCGCATTCAGTACAAA
>JAUVIG010000182.1 GCA_030592825.1 Chlorobiota bacterium
AACTCAGTTTATTCATATACAGGTGCAGATATCATTGTTTGTACAGATTATGCATATTTAACGGCAAATTATTTATTGCCCGGTGAAACCGGTTTATGGACTGTAATTGAAGGTGCCGGTACAATAGTCAATCCTACAAATAATTATACACAAGTAACAGATTTAAGTTATCAGGAAAATATTTTCAGATGGACGATTACAAACGGTTATTGCTCATCTTCTTCTGAAATAATGGTTTTTAATAATTATCCTGATAGTATCTTTTTGCCGGATGCAGGTGAAGACCAAGTAATTTGTTATGATTATACAATACTTGAAGCAAACGAACTATTACCCGGTTGGGAAGGATATTGGTCAGTTGCCGGCGGAATGGCTATTATTGTAAGCCCTACAAATACTACAACCGAAGTATATAATTTAAGCCCGGGGGTAAATCTCTTTATGTGGACAATATTATTGCCGGGATTTTGCAGTTATTATGATTATGTAATGATTACAAACAACAGCTTTAATGCCAATGCCGGACCTGACCAAACCCTTCCGCAAAATGACACAGATACTTATTTTGAAGCATTATTACCGCCAAACTCTGCAGGGCAATGGTCAATATTTGCAGGCAGCGGAAATATAGAGGATTTGAACAGCCCGATATCTTATGTTGATAATATGCCGACAGGTGAAAATATATTTACATGGACAGTTATAAATTCAAGCGGATGTTCAGATTCGGATGATGTTTCGATTTTTGTATGTGATATATATATAAATGCAGGACCTGATCAATATATTTGTACCGATTCTGTTTTATTAATTAATCAGGAAAATGCTCAATGGAGTTTATTATCAGGTTGTGGGACTTTTGTTGTAAATACAACCAATAATACAACAACAGTATATGATTTATGCGAAGGTGAAAATGAGTTTCTGTTTACGATAACGGAAAATGGGTGTACGGCTTATGATACAATGAGCATTTTTAATAACAGTTTTGAAATCAATGCAGGTTTCGATGAAACTGTAAGTACGGAAACGTATCAATTAAACGCCGAAGATCCATTTCCGGGAACAGGTATTTGGTCGGTTCTGTCCGGTTTAGGGATTTTTGATAATATTGCAATTTTTAACACAAATGTATGCGGATATATTGAAGGAGATAACACATACGTATGGACAGTAATAAGAAACGGATGCACAGATTATGATGAAGTTACGATTACTTATGACCCTGTAAGTATAGATAATTTAAATAATCAGAATTTCAATGTATATCCTAATCCTACTAACGGCTTAATAACCATTTTATCATCAACAGATCTTTCAGGTGCAATTTTTGAATTTACTGATATTTCAGGACAGAAAGTACCATACAGCTTTATTAATGAAACAACAAATGCTTTCAGTATTGACCTGTCAAATCTTGCAAAGGGAATGTATTTTCTGAAGATTAGAATAAAAGGGCAAACAAAGATGTTGAGATTGGTGAAGAAATAGGAAAATATTATATACCGTGCCACGCTAAGTGTGGCACGGTTTGTTGCTTTATGTTGTATAACTTTGCTAAGTTTTTAAACATAAACATCGCGCTTTTAAGCTTTATTAATTTTGAATTTTTATTTTTGCAAAAATTTATAACATCATTATGAAAAAAACACTTATCCTTTCCGTTTTAATTTTATTAATTTTTACTCAAAACATATTTTCGCAAGCCTATGCAGGGCCTGACCAAGAGATATGTGTCGATCAAACCTTTATGCAAGCAACTGATCCTGCTCCGAATTCCGGGTTGTGGACATTTATATCAGGTTCAGGAACTTTTGCAGATTCGACTCTTTACAATACACTTGTAACAGATATTTTACCCGGAATGAATATCTATACTTGGCAAGTTGATTCAGAATATGATGAAGTAACTATCACAAATAATGAAGTGAGAGCAGAGGCCGGACCTGATCAAATTATTTGTACCGGTTCTACAACATTAAATGCTGTTTCACCTTCAGCAATGTATCCGTTTCAAGGAACAGGACATTGGACAAGCCTTAGCGGAAACAGTGCTGTAATTATAAACTCGTTAGCGGAGAATTCTGCAGTTTCAAACTTACCTGTCGGAACTACAGCTTTCCGATGGACTGTTGACTTAGGTAGTTGTACAGCAAATGATATAGTTCAAATAACAAATGCATCTGTTAATGTATATGCAACTGATATTCAAACATGCGAAGATAATGTTACATTGACAGGTAATCAGCCGGCACCGGGTGAATCAGGTATTTGGTCTTGTTTCACAGCAGGAGTTACTTTTGATAACCAAACATTATATAATACAAAAGCATATAATTTGGTAGCCGGAATTAATACATTTGTTTGGACATTGGAAAACGAATATTGCAGTAATGATGCAGTGATTACAGTAACTAATAATAATTTCAATATTAGTGCAGGACCCGATCAAACATTATGTACAAATAATACAGTTATGAACGCAGATGATCCTTTATCCGGAACAGGATATTGGACATTATTATCAGGTTCGGGAATTTTCTCGAATTCAACTGACAGAAATGCAATTGTAACAGGTATCGGACAAGGTACGAATGTTTATACTTGGACTGTAACAAGAAACGGATGTACTAATTCCTGTAATGTAGCAGTAACAAATAATTCACCGAGTACGGCTTTAATAATCGGCCCTTTTAATACAGAAACCTGTAACGGAACGGTTACCTTATCAGCAAATTATCCTGCACCATATTATGCTGATAATCAATATTGGGAATTGATAAGCGGAAGTGCAACATTCAATAATCCGATCACAAGTTTTATAATGAATGTATCTGATTTAGCACCCGGAAATAATATCTTCAAATGGGCAATTGAAAGAGGAACATGCCCGGACAGTGAAGATTTTATTACAATAACTAATAATGAAGTAACATCAGTAGCCGGACAGGATCAAATAATTTGTACGGATAATACTTTCTTAAACGCAACAGATCCTGCAATAATTTATCCGTTTCAAGGAACAGGACATTGGACAACTTTATACGGAGGAATAATTATTGATAACAGTTTATTGGAAACAACTTTAGTAAGTAATATTCCAAACGGAAGTCATACTTTTTTCTGGACTGTTGATCTCGGTAGTTGTTCTGCATCAGATAATGTCTGTGTTACTTCTGTTATACCAACTCAAGCTGATGCCGGTCCGGATACTACTATCTGTAATTCTTCATTGCCAAATCTTTATGCAAATAATAATTATAATCATGAAGAGGAAACAGCTTTTTGGCGGGTGATACAAGGTGGTGCAACTATCACGGATCCTACACTTTATAATTCTTCAGTAACAAACCTCGACTATAATTGTTCAGAATGGACACCTGATTGGTGGACTACTGTGGATGCTCCGAATATTTTTGAATGGGTAATCCGCAGAGGAAGTTGTGAATCTACAGATCAAGTAAGGGTATTAAACGGATTTCCGGATACAATCAATGCCGGAGTCGATCAAACTGTTTGTGAAAATGTTGTTAATTTAGATGCTTTGGATGAAGCATCATGTACCCAAGAACATTGGTGGGAACAAATACCCGATGTCGGTGACTTTTATGATCCCGTAACAGGTGCAATTATTTCTGACACAGATTTGAATATGCCTTTTAATGTACATGTTGATCCTGTACAAAACGGGATGACACAGTTTGTTTGGCATAAACGTAATAATTTTACAGATTCCGGCGGTAATCCTATTGAATGTCATTTGACAGATACAGTTGAAATTACAAGTTTAGGATTAATTGGAGATGTTCAAGCAGGTACTAATGATGCTGTTTGTCAGAATTTTTATATATTAGATGCTACGCCTCCCGAAGGAGTATATACTCCGCCACCATTCTATACGACATCAGGTCAATGGTCTGTAATTTCAGGTAACGGTAATTTCGATGATGATACCTATTATAATACAACAGTAAGAAATATGGCTGCTTCTGATAATATTTACAGATGGACAGTAATAAATCATACAGTGAATTGTATTACTTCAGATGATGTATACATTCATAATGCTTTTCCTTCTGATGCAACTGCAGGACCGGATGATGTTACTTGTAATGATTTCGCCGTACTTTCTTCAAACCTTCCCGAAAGATATACTGATGCATTTTGGACTGTTGAAGTTGGTGGTGCGACAATTATTGAAAATTCATGTATTGGTTTTTTTTGCAGTGCTCTTGCAACAAATCTTGCTGACAGTTTAAATATTTTTGTTTGGCATGTAATTAATGAATATACAGGACCTTACGGTGGGTATACCGCCGGAAATCCTTTAGTTTGCGAATCAATTGATTCAACTGAAATTATATACAGAGCTGTTACAGCAGATGCAGGTATGGATATTTATGAATGTGGTGATTTTACTCAGTTAAATGCAAATCAACCATATAATCAAACAGGTCTTTGGACTGGCCCGGGGATATTTGAATCATCAGGTACAAATACAAGTACTTTATTTAATGATATTGTATATGGATTAACGCCCGGAAAAAATACCTTTACTTGGACCGTTTCTAATGAGTCTTGCAGTGATTCGGATGAAATGGTTGTTTGGGGTTTGTTGCCTCCGGCTCCCTTTGCAAATGTTGATCAAACAATCTGCAGCAGTGATGTTAATCTGAATGCAAATGATGTTTCAAATTATTGGAGTGTCGTTAACCCCTTACCGCCGTTTGATATTTTACAAGAAGCTGCGGCAACTGGTTATTGGTCAGCAAATGTTCTTGGTGTAACATTCGATAATGCATCTGATTTTAATACAACGGCTCATAATATTCCTGCTAACGGTGCAATACCTACGATGTTTATTTGGCATTCACTAAATAATTTTACTGATCATGCTACAGGAATAACAAGACAATGTGTACTTACTGATACAATGTTTGTTTATAATAACTCTGTTACTTCTGTAGCCGGTCCTGACGGACAAGAGTGTGGAATACAGGAAGTTGGGGCTTCTTATACATTGATGGCTACACCTGTAACAAGTCCTCATACAGGTGTGTGGTCTGCAGTTTTTGCTCCGGGTGCAACAATTGTAAATCCTACTTTGCATAACACACAAGTAACAGGTATGTTAAACGGAGATCATATTTACAGATGGACTGTATCTTCTACTTTAAATGGTCTTACATGTTCTGCTGCTGATTTTGTTACAATTGAAGTCAGAATTCCTACAACAGTTGTTGTTGCTCCGCCGAGTACTTATGAGATTTGTGAAGACTTTACAACTTTACAGGCAAATATTCCGAATTTTTCAATCGGTGAAACAGGTCTTTGGACAGAAATACCGGTTCCTTCCGGTATAATTGTCGATCCGACTTCAAATGTATCATTAGTTACAGGTATAGGCTTGGGAACAAGACAATTCCAATGGACAATAGATAATGACGGTTGTACTTCTTCAGATATTGTTACTGTAAATAATAATATGGTAACAGCATTCGTAGGTGATGATTTTATTACATGCGGAAATGATGCAAACTTGGTAGCGAATGAGTTATTCCCGGAAGAAAGCGGTTTGTGGACAAAAACGACTGCTTGCGGATCAAGTACTATTTTATCACCATCGACAAACGAAACTGTGGTTACAGGACTTTGTGCCGGAGTAAACAGATTCAGATGGACTGTTTACGGAAACGGTTGTTCTGCTTGGGATGAAATAACGGTTTATGAAAATTCATTCTATACAACAGCCGGTTTCGATCAACATATTTGTGATACTATGGTTAGTTTACATGCTTCAGATGCTACCCCGGGAAATGGTTTTTGGAGTACTCCGCATCCGGATGTAACAATAGTTGATCCCACATCAAATACAACAATGGTTTACGGATTATATGAGAATACTGAATATCTCTTCAGATGGACAGTTTACCAAAACGGATGTTCTGCTTGGGATGAAGTAATCATTTATAATGATATGGTACAAGCACATGCAGGAGGAGATCAAATAGTTTGTACTTCGGAAACTACATTATCTGCAGAAAATCCGATTGCAGGAAACGGCTTCTGGGTTATTAGTTCAGGTGCCGGTTCTGTTACTGATCCTACTTATTATGCATCAACTGTTATTGATTTAGGGCTTGGAACAAATACATTGACTTGGACAGTTATTAATTTAACATGCTTTGATGCAGATGAAGTTGTAATTACTCGTTATATCGGTACTGAAGCTTATGCCACAGATCAAATTAATTGCGACGGTACTTCAATATTAGACGGTAATGTTCCCGGTTCAGGAGAAAACGGACTATGGAGTATTGTCAGCGGATCAGGAACATTATCAAATCCAACATTATATAATTCTTTTATAACTGATATGGATATAGAATCAGTTTCAGTATTGAATTGGGTTATCAGTAATGTAAATTGTTCTGATACTGCTGTTATTACTGTTACAAATAACGGTTTTGAGATTGATGCAGGTCCCAATAATATTACAAATTCAAGTTCTTATCAATTAAATGCTGAAGATCCTAATCCCGGAACCGGACTTTGGACAGTTCTGTCAGGTTACGGAATTTTTAATGATAATACATTATTTAATACAACAGTAACAGGTTATTCAGAAGGTGATAATACCTACAGATGGACTGTTATAAGAAATGCTTGTACAGATGATGATGATGTTACAATTACTTATGATCCTGTTAATATAAATGAACTTATAAATTTTGGTATTAACATTTATCCGAATCCTACTGACGGATTAATAACCGTCTCATCATCAATTGATCTTTCAGATGCAATATTAGAGCTTACAAATATTTCAGGACAGGAAGTACAATACAGACTTATTGAAAAATCAACAAAAGCCTACACCATTGATATGTCAAATCTTGCAAAAGGAATGTATTTTCTGAAAATAAGAATAAAAGGGCAAACAAAGATGTTGAGATTGGTGAAGAAGTAGAAATCATTATATTCAGGTATATATCCGTGCCACGCTGAGCGTGGCACGGTTTGTAGAAATATCTTATTGTTTCTTGTAATTATTGTAAAAATAAATATATTATTTTAAAACCAATTCAAATTTTTTATTGTTTTTATTATGTCATAAATTTTGTTTTGATTATTATGTAAAATTAATAATATCTATTAAAAATCTATTTTTTCAATATCATTTAGACTTATAATCTTAATATATTCTAACTTAATGAGTTCTTGTTTCCCATTTTTTTGTTTCAAAATCTCTTTTAACTCATCTGATTTTCTTTTTTTTTCATGTGAAATATCTTCA
>JAUVIG010000365.1 GCA_030592825.1 Chlorobiota bacterium
AGAATGAAAATAAATATTTATGAGTAAAAAGTTTATTTTTATAAATAAATCTATTAACTTTGCAATAGTTATAACTTTATTAAACTAATCCATATGAAAAAAATACTATCAATATCAGGTTTATTGCTTTTCGCAAGCAGTATTTTGTTCACATCATGCAACACAAACAGATTATGTCCTGCATACCCTCCTTGTGTATTTCAAGGAGATATTCAGCAAAATAATAATGATCAAATAACAGATTTTGAAATTATTGATATTCAGGAAGAAAGCCTTTAAGATAATTATATTATCATAGGAATAATGAAGTTTGTAAAATAATATTTACAAACTTTATTTATTTATACATAAATGAAAAAAATAATTCTCATACTTGCATTAATAATGTACGGCTTGGTAATATTTTCTCAAGGAGAAATTGATACTGAACGAAAAATATTATTCAGAAATGAGAAAAGTTATAGTTTTATACTAAATTCAAACGGTTACGGAATTGGTTACCGTTACGGAAAAAGAATAAATATTCACAGGAAATTTTTATATGACGGAGATATAAATATAGTTAAGCATAAAAAAGAGAAGAAAATTTATAATCCCTACAGTAACAGCTTTAGAAAATTTGTTTACGGCAAAACAAACTCAGCTTTTAATATTCGCTTCGGAATCGGGCAACATCATGAAATTTTCAGAAAGTTTGACCGAAACAGTGTATCTGTAAGATGGTTCTATATAGGCGGAATATCTGCCATGTTTTTAAAACCTATCTATTATAATGTACTTGATAAATCAACAAATACTTATGAATGGCAATTATTTGAAGAAAACACTCCATGGTGGTATATTATTGACAGAAAACCGTTTACATATGCTTTTAATGAAATCAAAATCATACCCGGAGGATATATTAAAACCGGCTTTTGTTTTGAATTCGGCAAAGAAGATAAAAAGATTAATATGTTTGAAACAGGAATTTCTTTTGAACTCTATCCTAAACCAATCAAAATTATGGAAATAGAAAATAATCCGATATTCTTTCCTACAGTATATATTTCATATCGTTTCGGTAAAGTTGAAAGCGGATACTACCTTAAAGAGCAAGATGAGGGGAATTAAAGTTCAAAGTTCCCTGCCTGACGGCAGACAGGAAAGTTTAAAGTTTAAAGTGTGACCATGCCGGAATAAGGTTTACTTTTTTTGTTCAATTTTTATTTCACAATTTTCAGTTTATCCTGAATATACTTCATCTTGAGTAATTATTGCTAATACCCATGAAAAATCACCGTTACTAATTTTTGTACCGCAATATTCACATACTCCGGCTTGTCCCATTTTATCGGCAGGTGCACCGCAATTAGGACATGTTGAATAATCATATTCATCTGTTTCAACACCTGATCTTCTGATAAATGTCCAATATTCACTGAATGATCTCGGTCTTTTATTTGATCCGCCTTTTACTTTTCCTGATTTATCTTCTACATAATCTAATGATGTTGCATATACCCTTACTGTTATTGATTCATAAAACTTATCTGTATCATTTGCAACAAATTGAATATTACTGATCTTAATGTTTTCCAGCTTATTTGTAAATCCTGCTCTTTTATATGCATCTATCCAAAACATAAATGACTCATACAAACGATCTGATAATAAATTTCTTACAGAAAGAAGATCATTTTTGCTCCATGCATCATATATTTTCAAAAAGTATTCAGAAACAACTTTATTTGAGAAATTTGTTCTCCAAGAATTCCAATCTACATTATGCCTGTTTGCAAAATCTGCTGTTAAAGTATTTAATCCGCTTTGATAAATAGTTTGTAAACCGGTACCTCTTTCCTGAGCATAGTGCCCTAATCCTTTTGTAGAGAATACTTCTTGAGTTAATATTTGATGTTTTTTTACAAACCATTGCATTTCTCCTGTATTAATATGAGTTCCGCAACTCTGACATTCACCGTTGTCTGTAAAATCGGCAGGTGCCGCACAATTCGGACAAACTAATTTTCTTAATTTTTCAGGTTCAAGAGAAAGGATTCCTGCATTTCTGTTAAAATACCATCTTTCAATTACATGATACCTTGTTTTTTTACTGTTAATATCCAAGGTATAATTTGCTTCGATATCTACTGCAACACCTGTAACAGTTTGAAGGTTATTTATTTCACTTATTTTTATACTGCCAATTACAATCTCCGTAATACTCTGATTGTTTTTTAAATTCCTTGAACTGTCCAATTCAGTTTTTTCAAGAAAAGGTGCAAGATTCTTAAATTCGTTTTTTCCTTTCCAAGAATAATACTTTGTAAAAATTGAAGATGCAAAATCCAAAAACAAGACTTTTGAAAAATTTGGATCACTTGTTTTTAAATTTGCAATATCACTTTCAATACTAGAGTTTCTGTTTACTTTTGCTTGTATTCCGGGAGAAGATGATACAGTTTTATTATCTGATCTTTTTCTTCTTTTCAAATAAATCCTTAAAGCAATTATAATGATTACCAGGGGAATAGAAATTTGAGGCGGAAGTTCCGATAAAATAAAATAGATAAGGAATCCTATACCGTCACCGCCTCCGCCTGATGATCCGCCTCCGCCGCCTGTAAATGATTGTCCGCCGCCGGGTCTGGCATTTAATAATTCTATTCCGAAAGGACTTATCAACAAAATCAATGTAAATACTACAGCTAATATTATAAATATATTTAGGTTTCGTTTTGTCATAATTGCTTTGAATTTACTAATATAAAAAAGTTAATATTAAAGTTCGATTTCAAGATCGTCGGGAAGTTCATTTATATCATTTTCAACAGGTAAAATATATTCGGCAAAAATCGGTTTTGTTTTTTTCAGTTCGTTAATAAATTCTCCTGTAATATCACTTTTATTAAATATTGCTTGAAAGTTGCTCTCAAATTGTTCCCACATTTCATTCGGTACTGATGTAAAAGCACCGCGATCCGGAATTATTTTTACTTGTTTTTCAAATACCGAAACATAAATCAACACGCCGATTTTTTCATTAGTAAATCGGATACCTCCTTTTTGAAAAATAGCTCTGCCGTATATATCAACATTTTTTTTCATTCTTTTTTTGCTCACAAATAATCTTTTAAAAGGCTTTAAAATTTCAGTAATAAAATATGCCAAAATAAAAGATGCAAATGTTGATAACCATATCATGTAAACATCAAATTCTATAGGTGAAAACATAAAAAATGAAGAAGTAAGAAACATAAATGCAACAGCTGTCCATAATGAAACATCTTTATAGCTTCCTGAACTTGCTCTGAATATTGATACTATCTCAACCAATGAATTATTCTCAATATCTTCAATAGTTTTGTATAGTTTTGATTTAAAATTGTCATTAAATCTTTTCATCAGTAAATATTTATATTAATTAAATTTGAGTTTCTAAATTTATAAATATTTCATCAAACATAAAAACTTCACGGAAAAAAATTCTTATAAACTTTAAAACTTTATAACTTTGAGCATCGAACAAATTCAAAAATCTCAATGAAATCAGCATTTTTCAGGAAACTTCTTAACAATCTGTTTAATACCTAAAATATGAAAGGTAAATTAATTGTATTTTCAGCTCCGTCAGGTTCAGGTAAAACGACTGTTGTAAGGGCATTATTAAAAAGAAAAAAATTTAAATTTGAGTTTTCAGTTTCAGCAACAAGCAGAAATAAAAGGGAAAAGGAAAAAAACGGTATTGATTATTATTTTTTATCTGCTGCAGATTTTAAGATAAAAATTAAGGAAAACGCTTTTGTTGAATGGGAAGAAGTTTATGAAAATCAATTTTACGGAACCTTACATTCAGAAGTTGAGAGGATTAGAAGCAATGATAATAACGTGATATTTGATATAGATGTTGCCGGCGGATTAAATATTAAAAAAAAATACAAAGATGAATGTTTGACTGTTTTTATAATGACTCCTTCAATTGAAGAATTGGAAAAGAGATTGAAAAAAAGAGGAACTGAAACAGAAGCAAGCTTAAAAAAAAGAATTTCCAAAGCAAAATACGAAATGACTTTTTCAAAAGATTTCGATATTATTATTATAAATGATAAATTAGAAACAGCAATTGAAGAAACAATAAATAATGTCAGAGAGTTTCTTACCTCATAATAGAGGAAACCATAAGACACTACTTATCGCAGCAAAACTGAAAACAAAAATTGTATTTGCTTGAAACAGATTGAAACAGATTGAAACAGATTGAAACAGATTGAAACAGATTGAATTAGATTGGTAAAAAGGCACCATGAAACTTCA
>JAUVIG010000455.1 GCA_030592825.1 Chlorobiota bacterium
AAAAAGGTGAAATTATTTACCGCCATTGGTCTCCTTTGATTTATCTCAATAATATTGATACTTCGGCAAAAGTAATGCTTATTGGCGGCAGAAAAGGAAAACCTTTTCATGAGATTTTTGATACATTACAAAATAATCCCGGAGGTTGGCTGACATGGCACACACATAACAGTCTGAAAGTTGATTCGCTTGTAAGGTATTATGCCGATATTTATTTTAAAAAATTTCACGGACACGGTGTTGATAAAACCGGAGTAGAATTGTTTTATTACAACAGGGATATGCTTCGTGATACAACTATGTTTAAATATGAGATTTTTTTCCCGACAGGAAATCTTAATCTTGAAAATTCGTATTCAATTGCATTTTGGACAGCATTATCAAGCACAAAAAATCAAGCTTTGTTCTCAATTCAAACACCCGACAAAATACTTCTTTCGGTTGAACCTGACAGTATAAACAATTCAACTTTACTTTTTAATTATTATTCAAAGAAGAATTTTTTTAAAACCAATGTATTTGAAGATAAAAAAATGCATCATATAGTATGGTATCAAACCGGAGGTAACGAAAACGACAAATTCGGACTCTATATTGACGGCAATAAAACAGAAGAAAAAATATTAACAGAAAATGCCGGCAACTTGGCTAAATTTAAAATTAACAAGGCTTTTACAGATTTTATTAATGATATTCAAATTTATGATTTCCCATTAAATCAAGAACAAGTGAATGAGATAATAAGAAATCAAAATAATCCGAATTTTACTAAATTAATTATCAACAAAGAAGAGTTTGCTCCGCTGTTTCATTGGACAAAAAAATAATAAAAATAAACATATGAAAACATTACATATAATAGACCACATGAGTTTGGGAGGTGCTCAATTTTTGATAAAAGGAGTATTTGAAAAATATCAAAACCCTGATTTATTCCTGTTTGCTTTACGAAAAACAGATTTAGTTATTGAGGTAAATCATAAAAATGTATTTGTATCTAAATCAAAGTCAAAATATTCTTTTCATCCCGTTAAAGAGATAAAAAAAATTGTAAAAGACAATAATATTCAGATAATTCATTGCTATTTGCTTAAATCACAGATATTTGGCTACATATTAAAAAAAATATTTTTCCCGAAATTGAAATTGATATTTCACGAACTTGGTGAAATTTTCCAAAATGACAGAAATATTTACAAGAAATTCATGAAATTTTCAGAATCAAAAGTTGATAAATATGTTGTGGTTTCAAAAGCAACAAAAACGGCACTTGTCAACAAAACGAATATTAACGGAGCAAATATTGAAGTGCTTGACAATTACATTATTTTAAATGATTTTAACAGAAGTAAAATTCATATTGATATAAAGCAGGAAAAAAAGAAGCTTAATATACAAGAAAATGAAATAGTTTTAGGATATGCCGGTCGTTTAAGCAAAGTAAAAGGTTGCGAACATCTTATAAATGCAATGCCTTTTGTAAATAAAAATGCAAAACTGATTATAGCCGGAACAGGAGATGAAAAACCAAATCTTGAAAATTTAATGGCAAAAAATAATGCAGAACAAAAAGTTAAACTGTTAGGTTTTGTACAAAACATCAGGCAATTTTATATGCTTATTGATATTCTTGTTATTCCGTCAGAACATGAATCTTTCGGACTGATAGCAATTGAAGCACAGGCACTCGGCATTCCGGTAATTGCATCTGATATTCCCGGTCTTAATGAAGTAGTTATCAACAATAAAACAGGACTCCTTTTTGAGAGGAAAAACTCAAAAGATTTAGCCGAAAAAATCAACAAACTTATTGAAGACAATGAATTAAAGGCACAACTTATCAACGGCGGCTATGAAAATGTCAAGAAATACGATATTGATGATTATTACAATAAAATGTTAAATGTGTATCAGAATCTTAAAAATAATTAATGAATAATAAAGACAACAATAAAGGCGTGTCAATTATTATGTCTGTATTTAATGAAGAGCAAGACCTGAAAGAGACTATTCAGAGTGTTTTAAATCAAACATACAGAAATTTTGAGTTTATTATTATTAATGATAAATCAACCGACAATACACAAGAAATTTTATCGCAAGTCGCAAATAATGATAAGAGAATAAAACTTATTGAAAACAGCACTAATTTAGGTTTAACAAAATCATTAAATAAAGGTATTGATATTTCTGTTTATAATCTGACAGCAAGAATTGATGCCGGAGATAAGTGGGAGTCTTCAAAATTAAAGAAACAAGTAAATTTTTTAGAACAAAATCCCGAATATGTGATAATCGGCACAAATACAATTGCTTACAATGTTCAAACAAATGAAGAACGAAAAGTTTTATTGCCCGAAAAAGATTCAGAAATAAGGAAAAAAATGTTAATCTCGTCTCCTATGGTGCATCCTTCAATTTTATTTTTAAAAAATGCGGCAAAAAGATATGATGAAACTTTTCAAACAGGTCAAGATTATAATTTGTATGCTGAAATTTTACAAATTGGTAAAGCTTATAATATTCAAGAATTCCTTACATATATTCGTACTCATCAAAATAAAAGTATATCTTTGAATAAGTGGAAACAACAAAAAATTGCAAGATTAAAAATTAGGTACAAATTATTCAGACAAAATAAAGTCCCGGTTTGGTATTACGGAAAATTAATTCCGGATTTGCTTTTTTTAATAATTCCAAACAAAGCAAAATTATGGAAGAATACTGTTTTCTCTTTCTTTAATCTAAATCAAATGGCTGATGAAAAAAAATAAAACTTTTATAATAGCAGAAATTGGACAAGCTCACGACGGAAGTCTCGGAATATTGCATTCATATATTGATGCAGTTGCCGAAACCGGAGTTGATGCAATAAAATTTCAAACACATATAGCAGAAGCAGAAAGCAGTATTTTTGAACCTTTCAGAAAAAACTTTTCTTATGTTGATAAAACAAGATTTGATTATTGGCAAAGAATGGAATTTACAAAAGAGCAGTGGACTGAAATAAAGAAACATTGCGAGGACCTGGGTTTGGAATTTATGAGTTCACCTTTTTCATGCCTTGCAGTAGATTTGCTGAAAGAACTTGACATGAAAAAATACAAAATTGCTTCGGGCGAAATCAGTAACTTGTTAATGTTGAGCAAAATAGCTGAAACCGGAAAAGAAATAATCCTATCAAGCGGAATGAGCAGTTTTAAAGAATTAGACCAAACAATTGAGTTCTTGAAACCTTACGGAAATAAAATATCCGTTCTTCAATGTACCACAAAATACCCGACTGCTCCGGAAGATACAGGGTTAAATGTATTAAGCGAATTAAAAAACAGATACAATTTGCCTGTCGGACTTTCTGACCATTCCGGTACAATATATCCTGCATTAGCAGCAGTTGCACTCGGAGCAGAAATAATTGAAGTTCATGCTGTATTTGATAAAAAAATATTCGGACCCGATTCAACATCTTCATTAACAATAAATGAACTGAAAACAATGTCCGAAGGGATACGTTATGTCGATATTATGTTACAA
>JAUVIG010000258.1 GCA_030592825.1 Chlorobiota bacterium
GCTGATACAAGAACTTCGGGTTATGTAGCCGGTATTGATACTAAACTCGCAGGTGATTTTGTTCCGGGGATTGATTCTTGGTTCAGCCTTTCTGTTTTAAAAACAGAGGAACAAGTAAATACAACACAAACAGGTGCCGATACCTCTTATTATATCCCCCGACCGACCGACCAACGTGTTACAGCCAATTTGTTTGTGCAAGATTATGTACCCGGTAATAAAAATTTTAAAGTACATTTGAATTTGGTTTACGGAACAGGCTTCCCGTTCGGTCAACCTAAAAATTTAAACGAAAAAGCTCTTTACCGTTCATTTCCGTATCATCGTGTTGATTTGGGTGCATCAGCAGTAGTGATCAGAGAAGATAAAAAATACAACAATCGTTTTTTTAATATGTTTAAATCAGTTTGGTTTACGATTGAGGTTTTTAATATGTTACATATTAAAAATACTATTTCATACCGCTGGGTGCATGTAGTACCGAATACTTCGATTGCTGCAAATGATGTGAACAACAACTTCCCCATTCCTAATAATCTTACAGGCAGACGATTTAATATTAAACTGACGATAAAGATATAAGCTTATCAATTTTTGATTGTTAAACCTGAAAGGTTTTTACCTTTCAAACAAAACCAATATTTTTTTGTAAATTTGAGTAAATCATTAAAACAACAGTATTTATCTCAAGATATTTATTGTTTCTTGCACCTGTCTCAATAAAAACAAATACCATGAATAAAAAAGCTGTCTTCTTCACAGTATTAATATTTTCTCTTTTAATACTTGCTGCTACAAACATTGCAAAAGCACAAACTTGGAAAGAATTAAACATTCAAATTGCAGAATATAATAAGTCAGGGGATAATATAAAAGCAATTGAATTTGCTGAGAAGTCAAAAAAACAGGCTGAAAAAGAATTTGGTACAAGTCATAAAAATTATGCCACAAGCTGCAATAATCTTGCATTTTTGTATGAGGCTACAGGCAATCATATCAAAGCTGAACCATTATATATTGAAGCAAAAAAAATTACCGAAAAGATAATAGGTAAAGATAATTCTCAATTTGCAACAATCACAAACAACCTTATAAACTTGTACAAAATCACAAAGAATTATTCAAAAGCTGAACCTCTGTTGATTGAAATAAAAACGATAAAAGAAAAGATGTACGGAAAAGAACATACTTCATATGCTGTCGGCTGTTATAATCTTGCTGTATTATATAAAAACATGGGATATTATTCCAAAGCAGAACAACTTTATATTGAGGCAAAAAATATTGATGAAAAGAATTACGGTAAGGATCACAAATATTATATTCAAAGTTGTAACAGTCTTGCTTTATTATACCTTAAGACGAATAATTTCCCAAAAGCCGGTCCTCTTTTGACAGAAATAAAAACAACAAGAGAAAAAGTTCTTGGTAAAGAGCATCCTGATTATGCTACAAGCTGTAACAACCTTGCCGCATTTTACAAAAACGCCGGTAATTATTCGAAAGCTGAACAACTTTTGATTGAAGCAAAAATAATTATTGAAAAAGTTCATGGCAAAGAGCACCACGAACATGCTCTAAGCTGTAATAACCTTGGCACATTGTACTCAGATATGGGTAATTATTTCAAAGCCGAACAGCTTTATAATGAAGCAAAAAATATATATGAAAATGCATTGAAAAAAGAACATCCCAATTATGCACAATGCTGTATAAATCTTGCAGTATTATACGAAATCACAGCCGATTCTGCTAAAACTGATAAAGAAAGGGCAGACAAGTATTCCAAAGCAGAACAACTTTTTATTAAAGCAAAAGCAATAAGAGAAAAAGTTTTTGGGAAAGAACATCCTGTTTATGTACAAAGCTGTAACAGCCTTGCAGGTTTGTACGAAAATATATGCAGCTCTGCCAAAACTGAAAAAGAAAGAGGCGACAATTATTCCAAAGCTGAGCAACTCTATATTGAAGCAAAAACAATAAAAGAAAACGTTCTCGGTACAGAGAATCTTGATTATGCAACAAGTTGTTCCGGCCTTGCTGTGTTATATAATGTTATGAAAAACTACCAAAAAGCTGAACCGCTTTTAATTGAAACAAAAATAATAAGAGAAAAGCTTCTTGGCAAAGAACACCCCGATTATATAATAAGTTGTAACAATCTTGCAGTATTATACAAAAATATGGGTAATTCTGTAAAAACTGATGAAGAAAGGGCAAATTATTATTCTAAAGCAGAACTTTTTTATATAGAAACAAAAGAAATAAGGGAAAGAGTTTTAGGAAAAGAGCATCCCGATTATGTCGAAACCTGTTTCAGTCTTTCAGAATTATACTATGTAATGAACAATTTTCGGAAAGCAGAGCTGCTTTTAATTGAAACAAAAGAAATAAGAGAAAAAGTTTTAGGGAAAGAACATCCCGATTATGTCGAAAGCTGTTCCGGGCTTGCAAAATTATACTATGATACGGGCAATTACAGGAAAGCAGAGCTGCTTTTAATTGAAACAAAAAAAATAAGAGAAAAAAAATTGGGTAAAAAGCATCCTGATTATGCTAAAAGTTGCATCAACCTTGCAGAATTATATCGTATTACAGACAATTTATCGAAAGCAGAATGCCTTTTTATTGAAGCAAAAAAAATAATTGAGACGGTTCACGGAAAAGAACATCATTCATATGCTGCAAACATCAATAATCTTGCAGCATTATACGGAAGAACAGGAAATTATTCAAAAGCCGAACAGCTTTTTATTGAAGCAAAAGAAATAAGAGAAAAAGTTTTAGGAAAAGACCATCCTGATTATGCCGGGAGCTATAACAATCTTGCCGGATTTTACTATAAAACAGGTAATTTTAAAAAAGCTGAATCTCTCTTGATTGAGTCTAAAGATATAATAGAAAAAAATATAGGTAAAACCCATCCTAACTATGCCGTAAGTTGTAATAATCTTGGTGAATACTACAATACAACGGGAGATTACAAAAAAGCAGAACCTCTCTTAATTGAGTCTAAAGATATAACAGAAAAAATTTTAGGTAAAAACCATCCCAAGTATGCAAGAAGTTGTACCAATCTCGGCGCAATATATTATGCTGTAGGCAAATACAAAAAAACCGAACCGCTTTTTATTGAAGCAAAAGATATATTAGAAAAAGCTTACGGAAAGAGTCATACAGATTATGCTGTCAGTTGTAACAATCTTGCCGAATTATATCGAGTTACCGGCAATTATCAAAAAGCTGAACCGCTTTTTGTTGAAGCGAAAGATATTATTGAAAAAAAATTAGGAAAAAAGCATCCTAATTATGCCGGAAGCTGTAATAATCTTGCATTATTATATTATGGTATGGGCAATTCTGCCGCAACAGAAAAAAAAAGAACGTATGCATACCGAAAAGCAGAGTTGCTTTATATTGAAGCAAACGGAATAATGAATTTTCTCATAACAGAGAGTGCCGAATTTATGAGCGAAAAAGAAAGGGAAGAATATTTAACCAAAAAAATAAACCTTAGCTTTGATTTTTATTACTCCTTTTTTCTGACAAAGCAAAAAGAAAATGTAAAACTTGCCGGTATTATCTATAATAATGCATTAAATATCAAAGGACAGCTGTTAAAATCAGCAACAGCTGTTCGCAAGCTTGTATTACAAAGTGGTGATACTGCTCTGATAAACACGTACAACAGAATGAACAGCTACGGAGAAATACTTACACAACAATATACATTGCCTATTGCAAATCGCCGTCTTGATATAAAAGAATTGGAGGAAAAAGTAAATATTTTGGAAAAAGAACTTACTCGATATGCAGCAGACTTTCCAAGTCTTCAAGATCAGAAAAGTCAAAAATGGCAGAATATCCAAAAATCTCTCAAAAATGATGAAGCAGCAATTGAGTTTATTCATTTTAATTATCGTAAAGATAAAAAAAAGACAGACAGCACTTTATATTATGCCCTTATTTTACGTAAAAATTATAAATACCCGAAAGCCGCATTTTTGTTTGAAAAAAAACAATTGAAAGAAATTATGAAACGCTCCGTCAATGCAAACGAATATAATTATATTAAAAACCTTTACGACCCGAAATCAGCAAAAGCAGACAGCCTTTATAAGTTGGTTTGGCAGCCTTTAGAGCAATTTCTGAAAGATACAAAAAACGTATATATTTCGCCTTCAGGGATGTTAAACAAAGTATCGTTTGATGCCTTACCTTATGATACTGCAAACATTTTATCCGATAAATATAAAATAATTTACACAACAAGTACAGCAGAAGCAATAAACAAAACAGGCTTATACCAAAAAAATATCAACAGTACAGTACTGTTTGGTGGTATTGAGTATAATATTAAGCCGAATGAAATGGAAAAACTTGCGTTGAAGTTTAATTTAACGGAAACATACCCGGCAAGTTTTGAAAACCTGTCAGGTATAAGAAATATCGACAAGCTTACACGCAATATAACATGGAATTACCTGCCCGGGAGTTTAGAAGAAACCGAAGAAATTCAGGATGTTTTAAAAAAGAAAAATATCAATGTAATATTTTACACCGGAAAGCAAGGAAGCGAAGAACAATTTAAAGCACTTGAAAATGATGCGCCCTCAATATTGCATGTCTCAACACACGGCTTTTATTTTGGTGATGACGAAAAAAGCAATGAATACAGAAATATGATTGACAAAGACATAAAATTTGCACATTCAGATAATCCTCTTTTGCGTTCAGGTTTTATTCTTGCCGGCGGAAACACAGCATTTCAAGGCGGAGAAATTTCTGAAGGAGTTGAAGACGGTGTACTTACTGCAGCAGAGATATCTCGTCTGAATTTTTTCAAAACCAAACTTGTAGTTTTATCTGCATGCCAAACCGGATTAGGCGATGTAAAAGGAAGTGAAGGTGTTTACGGTTTGCAGCGTTCCTTTAAAATGGCAGGTACAGATTATTTATTATTCTCACTTTGGTCCGTTCCCGATGAAACAACAAAAGAACTGATGTCGAAATTTTACGAAAATTGGTTTTCGGGCATGGAAATACGAGACGCATTTAAAAAAGCCCAAAATCATCTGAAAACAAAATATGCCGAAGTTCCGGGAGCGGCTTTTGCTTGGGCGGCTTTTGTGTTGATGAAGTAAAATAAAACCTTCGATATGCTCGAATTTCTTTACTGTATAATGTTTTAATCTTAAATTGATTATTAAGAAATTTAGATGCAATACAGACTTATTGAAGGCATCTGCAATTTGAGCCGGTTATTGAAAATTCTGTTGCATTTTGACAGGCAAGACTTGTTCTGATTTTTTTCCGGAAACCTATTGTTTATCTGTGTTATAGCTTGAAAGCTGCAACAAATCAGTATTGCAAAAACTCACTTCAAAAATGATGAAGTGAGTTTTTTTTGTTGTGCCTACCTTTCAAAACAAAGGCTTCTACAACTTATCAGAATTAAACATAAACGATACTTTTGTTGTGCCTACCTCTCAAAACAGAGGCTTCTACAACAAAAAAATGGCATTAACTCCAACAATTTACGTTGTGCCTACCTCTCAAAACAGAGGCTTCTACAACAGTTATGAAAATATTAACTCCTGAAGAATGGTTGTGCCTACTCCTCAAAACAGAGGCTTCTACAACACTTACAAAATTTAAGATGACAGGTGATCAGTTGTGCCTACCTCTCAAAACAGAGGCTTCTACAACCTAACAGAACCTACTTCTCTGTGATTGTGGTTGTGCCTACCTTTCAAAACA
>JAUVIG010000331.1 GCA_030592825.1 Chlorobiota bacterium
ATTTAAAAGGTTTTAAAGCGGGTTCATTTATGTTAGGGAGATTTATTTGTATTAAGAAATCGACAAAATTCTGGAAATCTTTTAATCCGAAAGAAATTGTTTTCCTTTTAAATGAGTATATCTTATTTGAAAAATATATGTATGTTCTGTATGATGTAGGCGAAAGAAACATAAGTAGAGCAAAATCAAAGATATTGGAACACGGGTTGGAAGGCATCATCATTAATAAAGGGAAAGCCGGAATTTTTATTACTTTGAAATTAGCTTGTGAAAATTGGAATAAAATTGAAGAAAGCCTCTCCAAAGAACATGAACCTGAAACCAAAGAGCTGATTGAAATGCTCCAAAAACCCTACGGTTTCTTTTATGATTATACAGCACCTTGGTCTGTTGATCCTTTCAAAAAGATTTGCAAAGAAGAAGGAATTGAGTTGCCGGGGGAAGATGATAATTAATATTGCCGATTGTTTGTCAATACTAAAAAACATCAAATAATTTGAAACATTTTAAGTTATTCTTCGTATACTTATATACATATTATTATATTTAAATTTGGAGCGTCTTAATTTCTTTAAACTCAAAGCTTTAAGAGGTTTTAAATTATTCCTGCCTAACGGTAGTCAAGGAACTTTGAATTTTTAGATAAAACTTACTGTTACTAACAATATAATAATCATATGAAAAAAATAATATTTTCAGCAATTTTAATTTCTTCGTTTTTATTTGTTCAGTCTCAAAATTATAAAATTCAAGCACTATTGACTTACAATTTTACGAAATATTTAACTTGGACTGATGGTGATGATGTCTTTAAGATTGGTGTTTTCAGAAGTCCTGAATTTTTAGCAGAAATACAAATCATAGCACTAAATTATAAAGTATCAGGAAAAGATATAGAAGTTTTTGAATTTAACGATGTTGAGGATATTGTAAAGTGCAATATTTTATATGTTTCTCAAAATGCAAATGCCGAAATTGGATATGTTGTGTTGGAAATTGAAGAATATTCAACAGTTTTGATTACATCAGAAGCAAATGAAATATCAGAAGAAATAGGAATTAATTTAATAATAGTGGATTCGAAACAACAATTTGAAATTTACCCCGAAAATATTGAAAAAAAGAATATTAAAATTGATTCAAAATTATTAGAAATCGGAATAGTAAAATAAAATAAGGATATAAATACTGATTTAAATCAAAAATAAGCTCTTAAGAGCTTCAATAAACACCAATCTTATTAATAATTATACATTTAAAAGGATAAAATATTTGAGTTAAACAGTTTTACAAAAGTGATAATAATTAACCGTAAATTATTTAATATGAAGAAATTATTATTAATTATCGTTGCATTGTTTTTCTTCGGCAACACGAGTTTTTGCCAAGATTTTTTGTTATCAGGAGAAGTTAAGAGTTCAGTTATAGGAAAACATGTTAAAAATGCGTTAATAAGTGTTAAAGGTTCGGAATTAAAAATGTATTCAGATAATGCAGGATACTTTTTAATTGTTATTCCTGAAGACTGTATTTTAATTATCAGTGCTGAAGGAATGCAAACAAAAGAAGTTAAGATAAGCAAAGAAGTAGTTGAGCAAGAAGAAATTATAATTGAATTAGACCCCAAAGCAGAAGGAGAATTTTACGAAATGTCGCTTGAAGAGTTGATGCAAGTGGAGGTTTCGACTGTTTCAAAAAAAACACAAAAAATCAGTGAAGCACCGGCTATTGTAAGTGTAATAACAGCAGAAGAAATAAATGAACTCGGTATTCAAACAATACCGGAACTTATGAGATATATTCCCGGTTTTACTGTTTCGGGTGTTTATTGGCGAGGTCCGATTGTAACTGCACGAGGAGTTGCAATGACACTTTACAATGATAAAATATTAATGCTTATTGACGGAATTCCGGCTTATGAAACCGTAACATTGGAATACTATCTTGATGTTGTGCCGGTTAGTGCTATTGAAAGAATTGAGATCATCCGAGGACCGGGTTCAACCCTGTACGGAACAAATGCTTTTTCCGCAGTTATAAATATTATTACAAAATCAGGAAACACATTCAGAGGAATAAATTCTTTTGTTAAATATGGTTCATTTAATACAAGAAGTGCCGGATTTGTCGTCGGGGATTCTTTAAAATTCGGAAGTTATTTAATAGGTACTACTTATACCGACAATGACGGATACAATCATACATTAGAGTTTGATGAGACCGGAGAGGAAAATGTTAATCTCAACTATGAAAATGATATTCAAAATATTTTTGCTAAATATCAATATAAAGGTTTAACATTAAGCGGAGGTTATTATTTTCAGAATATTGCAAAATTCAGTATGACAACTGCAATAAAATACGGCTCTGACCAAGTGCCTGATGCAGGTATGGCTGAACACAGAAAAGCATATCTTAATGCAGTTTATGACTTTAATTTTACAAATAAATTTTCAGGAAAAGTTGCATTGCATTACGATTATATGGATAAAGAAACAGGTGTAGGACAATTTGGCACTTTAAATTTTCGAAATTATTTTTTAAACGATTCTACATACCCTCTTGATTTAACTGAAATTGATCCTTCATTTGCAGCTCCGAATTATTCACTCTATAAAGGTCAATTATACAACGGAGAATTACTTTTTAATTATTTCATAAACGAACAGATTTCTGTTATCGGAGGAATTAACGGAGAACTTCGTGATTGCGATCATGTTTACACAATGCTTGGCGAAAGAGACGGAACTGTTATTCCGACACATGAAGGAGCATCTGAATTTCCGCCGAATGATGTAATAGATTATGCAGGATATTTGCAAGTTGACGGAACTTTATTTGATCGTCTCGGTTATATTGCCGGAATTAGAGCCACATACCTCGGAATTCCTGAAAATATATATTATACTCCGAGAGGAGGCCTTGTTTTCGGAATTACTGATAATGCAAGTGCAAAAATTCTTTACGGTGAAGCATTTAGAGGCCCCGGATTTCAAGAACAATATTTTTTAGTAAATGCTGTTACATACGGAGCTGATGCAGCCGGCAGATCATTAGAACCCGAAAGGATAAAAACTTACGAAGCAGCATTTGATATACTGTTAGCTAAGAAATTTTCAATCAGATTAAACGGTTTTTTAATTAATGCAAATGAATTAATTTTAAGAAGGCCTGTTGACGGCTCATCTGACACAGTTGTTATCGGACATAATGTAGGTATGATATATGATAATTTCGGAGCTCAACAAATAATCGGAGGAGAATTTGAAATAAAAGGAAGACCTTGGAAAAAATTAAATTTCTTTGCTAATTTTTCTTATAAAGAAGGAATTGATGAAGAAACTAATGAAAACTTACCATACTTTATAAATTATACAGCAAGCGGAGGATTAACATTCAGACCTGCTAAGTTTATTGAATTAAGTCCGAATTTTTATTATATTGGAGATCAAAAAGGTTACTTAGGAAGCGTTGTTGCCCCGGCATACACAGAAGAACAAGAAGTAAATATTGACGGTTACGGAATTTTAAATTGTGTAATGAAATTAAATTTCAATAAAAAACTTTATTTTCAAATAACAGGAATTAACTTAACAGATAAAGAATATTTTTATCCTGAACACATTAGAAAAAGAATTCCTGCAATTCCCGGAGGTCCCGGAATGAGTTTTTATTTCAGTTTACATTATAAATTCGGATTGTTTAAACGAAAATCAGAAGATGATTTAATAAACTAAGGAACTGTTTAGAGTATATATTCAGATATCAGTAATCTGTTTTGTTTGCTGATAATAATCGAAAATTGAGATATTAATTTTCGCGGCTAATATTACCGGTTACAACTTGCAACCTGTAACTTGCATTGATTTATTTAAAAAGAATACTTGCGATTTCAAGTAAAGTTTTCTGCTAAATTAATGAGTTCTGATATTTATCAAGTTGTTTTTTTAAATCGTCAAAAGAATCAACATTATTTAACTTATTATTCTCAATTTCGAATAAATCTGTAAATGTTTTGAAAGAAGAACCGTCTGATCTTTTTCTGACAGTACCTTTGGGATAAAATTTTGCTTTATTTAACAACTCTTTCTTTGGTAGCCACCCGACAACAGTCAGTTCGTGATTTATTTTATTATAAGAAGCAAAAATATATACATCAACTTCATTTTTTTTTTGTAAAGCAATAAAATTATTTACATAATATGGTCTTACATCTGTAGTTCTTCCCATTGTTTTAACGTCAATTGATAATCCTTCATAGATTAAATCAATACCGCCGTCAAAACCACTTCCGCCGTCTATCCAAGCAAAGCCGAATAATTCTGATATTACTGTTTGTCCTGTTATTCCTGTTAATTGCTGTTCCGGTGTTCCGTCAGCATAACCTCTTTGTCCGAAATTATATCTTTTTAACTGCTCTTTACAATGTTTAATAATTTCATTTTTAATCTTTATTTTGAACATAACAGATACAATTTAGCTTATGGTAACTTTAAACGTATATTTGCAACTTCACAATACTTTTCGGAAATATCAATGCCGAGATACCTCCTGTTTAGTCGTTTGGCAACTGCTGTAGTAGTTCCGACACCGTTAAAAGGGTCTAAAATAATATCATTTTTAAAGGAAAATAGTTTTAAAGCTCGCTC
>JAUVIG010000167.1 GCA_030592825.1 Chlorobiota bacterium
ACCTGACGGATATTCCATTAAAATACCGCCGGACATTTTTTTGTCTCGCCAACCCTGATGAGTATTCGTATTTCCGAGTGCAGTAAGATATTTAATTTCATTATTTTCAGTTGCAATTCCGTTTAAATGACAACGATCCTCAGGTGTCAGTTCCGAGATAAAAGGAGGTTGCCAAAAAGGTGTAAAGCTGTACTCGCCGTCAATATATGATAAGCAAGAGAACAGAGTGTTTACTGCTATGAGTTTATCATTTATAAACTCCATATCATGCAAAGCCAAATAGCCGGTATTATATCTTGTACTCGGTATATATATCCCGTCGTAAACGCCTTTACTGTTCGGATAAGTCGAGGCCAATTCCGGTCTGTTTCTTAATACTGTAACTTCATTTCGGGCAGAAACAGCCAGTTTATTTTTACTTACAGCCATTCCCATAGCATTTTCAAAAGTACGGGGAAGTTGTATTAATCTATCATTTTCTACTGCACTTAAGATAACAACTTTACCTGCTTGATATGTGCTTATTGCCAAAGAAATTTTGAGCTTATGCAGTAATTCTGCAAATTGTGGTGAGTAACTGCAATCGAATGGTTTAGGACTTGTACTCATATATTAATATTTTTTAAACTATAAATTCGCAATAATTAAATGTTGTATAATCTGACGTTTTGAAGTCCGTCAGACGGACGTACAAAAGTCAGATATAATGAACTATTGTTGATATACACCGAAATACCAATACAAACCTCCGATTATTGCCAATCCCAAAATAATTGCAAGTGTTATTTTGATCCAACTCCAAGGTCTTTCTCCTTGAACTTCTCCTGTTCTTGCATTTATCATAAACCTATATATTTTCTCATTATATTTATAGGCGCTTAACCAAATCGGTAAAAGAATATGTTTAAATGTAGTATCGGAATATTGCGTATTCACAGATGATATTCTCTGATGATCACCACCAATATCTCTTCTTATATCACTTCTGATTTCAGGTTCCATCTTAACTTTTGCCATATCAAAACCAATTGAAAGATCAACTTGATAAGTTTCAGCCTTAAATCCGGAAAGATACTTTGTATCATAAGGAACCAAGTTTTGAAGGTCCCAAGGTTCTAATTTATCTACATATTTTCTCGGTAATGTTTCACTTGCGGGAACCATCACATCATCAAAAAATCTTGAAACCCTTCCGCTTGTTGATGTCCATCTCGTTTTTGTTACTGTTCTGGTCTTTTGCTGTCCGCCTTCAGAATAAGTTTCAGTAGTTTGGTAATTATCTCCTCTCTGCCCTCTGTAATCTGTTCTTGTACTTGAATCATATGTCCAATACGGTGTATAAATTCCGGCAAGATCTTCAGATTGACGTGCTTGTTTTTTAAGTTTATTCGGAGCAAACCATAACTTTTTCAACCAAAGTTTATAGGCATCATAAGCTTCAGTAACAGTAATTTTAAACGGCAACATAGCTTTAGGCGCAATAAGTTGAGAAGTATGTGCTTCTTTACTGACTAAAGGGCTTCCGCAAAAATCGCATTCTGATGAAACAATATTCGGGTCAAAAGTTGTTTCAGCACCGCAACTATCGCATTTAACAGTTGTTACTTCAATTTTCGGTGCAAGATCAACTTGTCCTGAAATATATTCTTTAAAATCAATTTCTTGGATTGCTTCGAATTTTGCATTTTCATCAACTTCTATTTCGTTTAATGCACCGCAAAATTCACATTCCAAACTATCAGTCCCGGGTGCAAAAATTAATTTTCCCCCGCAATTTTTACAAATAATTTCATGTTGTTTACTTTCACTTACTTTTTTATTTTCCATAATTAACATTTTTTATCCGTGAAATATAGGTATTTTAATGTATTCAAACAGTAATCGTAATATTATCCATAATAAAACGGGACTAAATATAATAAAAAACTTTTTAATTCCCGGTTTTTTCAGCCTCGGAATTATTAAAACCGTTGTAGATATAAAAACAATATAACTTAATGAAATTCCCGGATTTAAAATGAGTGTTGATTCAGTTAAAAATATATCATAAGAAGTTTGACTGAATACATAAGGTTTTATTAAAGCAAAAATAACAGCTGCGAATAACAGAACCCAATTTATAATTATAATTATCTTATCAAAAATTTCACTTTTTAACTTGTATGAAAAAATATGTATAACCGGAATTATTGCCAATAATGCAATTATGATTTTCCTTGCCAAAGCTTTTTCCCAACCAACAACAAGAAAGGAATATTTGAAATATAAAATTGATAATAATAACTCATGTATCAATATTAATCCAAGATAACTTATTATTTGTTTTTTCTTCATCTTTACAAAATTGTATTATTTAATAAATTATGTAAACAGATGTTTTTTATATTTACCATGTAAATAAACGCAACTCTTTAAATCCTCGTTATAGAATTATTAAATCAAACCAAAAAAGCACCTGTTTTTTTTAGGTGCTTTTTTATAATGTTTATTATACCGGTGGCGGCGGCGGTGGTGCAGCACCAAATAAAGCTGTTAATTCCGGCACTTCTCCGGCGGCCTTCCAAGCTGACATACCTTGTTTCCAAACAAATGTTTCTTTTTTTAATTGTCCGCTTGCAACCATTTGTTGTAATACTTCGGTGTTGAACGGTCCTTGTTGTTGCCCGTCAACAGAAACAAAATATTGAATAACAGGCGGCGGTGGCGGAGCACCCTGTTGTGTTTGTTGCGTTTGTTGATTTTGCATCATATTGGTTTGATTCATCATTTGTTGCATCATGGCCATTCCCATCATACCTTCCATGCCTCCTCCCATTCCGCCGGAGCTTTTTGACGCATTTTCCATTGCATCGGCTGTTTTCATTTGGGTATACTTATTCATATCTCCCAGCATATTCATTCCGGTACCTTCATCTAATTTTTCTTGAAGTTTTTCAGGCAAACTGATACTTGACACTAAGAACTTTGTAATTTCAAGTCCGTATTCTGTAAACTCTTCACCTAATTGTTTTTGACAGAAAACTGAAATATCTTTATAGTTTTGAGCCATATCAAGTAAAGGAAGTTTACTTTCTCCTATAGAATCAATAAATTGTGTTACTATTAAACTTCTTAATTCAGTGCCAATTTCTGAAGTTTTAAAATCACCACTTGTACCAAGAACTTCTTTAATAAATTTTACCGGATCATTAATTTTCATTGTGTATGTTCCGAATGCTCTTAAACTGACACGTCCGAAATCGGCATCTCTCAGATAAAAGACGTTTGGTGTACCCCATTTTTGATTCGTAAATTTTTTAGTATTTAAAAAATATACTTCAGCTTTAAACGGGCTGTTAAATCCGTGCACCCAACCTTTTAAAGTAGTAAGGATAGGTAGATTGTTTGTAGTAAGTTCATATCTTCCCGGAGGAAACACATCAGCTAATTTACCTTCATTAATAAAAACGGCAACTTGCGATTCTCTTACAGTTAATTGTGCTCCGTTTTTAATTTCATTACCCAATCTTTCGAAACGATGTGCAATAGTATCATTGCTTTCATCAATCCATTCAATAATATCAATAAGTTCGCCTCTCAGCTTATTCAATAATCCCATATTATTTGTTTTTATATTATTATATTATATTTAATTTCGGGCTTTGAAAGTACAATATTTATCTTACATATCAAAATTTTTTACATAAAATGATAATTGAACAGTATAATCTTGACATTTATAAATTAATTTAATAAATTAGACGTTTAATTTAACCATAAATTTTTATACTATGAAAAAATTATTTTTATTATTCACAGGCTTATGTTTTGTATTTGTTAATAATGCACAAATTACTATTACAAGCAATGAAATTGTTGATGTTGGGGATATAATATTTGAAAGTACTGATACCATACCTAATAATTCCGTAATTTCTCCCGGAGGAACAGGCAATCAAACATGGGATTTTTCAAGTCTTGAAGAACATGATACTGATTCAACATATCTTTTAAATGCTGACGAAACTCCTTATTATTTAGTTTTTCCGACATCAAATATTGCTGCATATACACTTCCGGACTCAATGTATTCCTACATAACAAAAAATGAAACAGGTATGTTCCAAAATGGTTTTGTAGGAGATATCTTCAACAACGGAGAAACAGATACCTTTATTTATATAATGCCGGAATTAATTATTGCCACTCCCGTAAATTATAATGATATGGTGCTTAATACATCAAAAATAGAAATATTTTTTAGCAGTACCATGAAAATAATTCAAACAGTTTTCAGTAAGGATACTATAGATGCATATGGTGATATAACCATTCCGGCGGGTACATTTTCTTCTTTAAGAAAATTCAGAACAAGTATTCAAATAGATTCTATGTTTACTTATTCAAGCGGAAATTGGAATTTTATGAATGAATCTGTTGATACTACATATGATTATGAATGGATGACAGATGACCCGGCTGCAAAATTTTTCTTATGCTCTTTTGAATATGACATTGATGCTGATACAATTACAGACAAAATCAGCCATTTAAAAGAGCTTAGATCTTCTGATACAGACAAAATATCCGGTTTAAGAACCGGTTTAATATATCCTAATCCGGGCAAAGGAATTTATACTGTAAAAAGTAGTATAAAAAAAATAAACTCTGTTGAAATTATTGACTATACAGGAAGAATTATTGATGTATTTATCCCTAAAAATAATGTATTTAAAATTGATATTTCTGATAAACCTCAAGGACTTTATTTAATCAGAATTAATTCTGATGAGAAAGATGAAATTATTAAAGTTATTTCAAACCCGTAAATCTGCAAGTCATCAGGTTGCCCTGTTAACAGTTGTTAAGGGACGATTCAGAAATAAGTTATAAGTCCTTACTTGTTTCCCGAAATGAATTCGGTACAGGCTTTTTGAATTTTTACGGCGTTAAAATAACTTCGTAAAACCTTTATAACTTATTTCTGAATCGTTCCTTAACACCTTTGAAGTGTTTGACATCTTTTTTAAAGATACTTCCTCAATATCTTACTTTTCCTTCTTAATATTTTTAAAGTTCGGCTTTTAAGTTGTCTTACTCGTTCTCTTGTAATATCGAAATTTGTACCTATTTCTTCAAGTGTAAGCGGATGTTGCATTTCTATTCCGTAGTATTGTTTTATAATCTCAGATTCTCTGAACGGTAATGTTGCTAAAACTCTTTTTAATTCTGATGTAAGAGACTGTTTTATAAGCTCTTTCTCCGGCGAATCGGAATTATCATTAATAATAATATTATAAAGATTCATTTTTTCGTCATCACTTATCGGTGCATCCATTGATATGTTCTTTTTTGTCTTAGAGATAACTTTTTGAACATCTTTAGGTGCAATCTTTAATTCATCGGCAATTTCTTTTACAGAGGGTTCTCTTTGAAACTTTTGCAGCAATTCATAAAAGGTTCTGTTAACTTTATTGGCTGTGGTTATTTTATTTAACGGAAGTCTTACAATTCTTGAATGTTCAGCTAATGCCTGTAAAATTGACTGTCTGATCCACCACACGGCATATGAAATAAATTTAAAGCCTTTAGTTTCATCAAACCGATTTGCTGCTTTTATTAATCCTATATTTCCTTCGTTAATTAAATCAGGTAAAGTTAATCCCTGATTTTGATATTGCTTTGAAACTGAAACAACAAAACGTAAGTTTGCTTTTATTAAACTGTCTAAAGCGTTGTAGTCTCCGTTTCTTATCCTCTCGGCAAGTTTTGCTTCTTCTTCTGCAGAGATAAGGTTGTATTTACTTATTTCGTGTAAGTATTTATCAAGAGACAAAGATTCTCTGTTAGTAACCTGTTTTGTAATTTTAAGTTGTTTCATTAGTTTGTTCTAAAGTTTCAACTTATTCCTCTTGAAAATAATCCGGTTCTACCACGAATTCAGTGGAAAATTTAAAATGCTAAAATGATTAAATGCGACAATGCTATAATAACAAAAGGTCATAGTTATAAAATCACAACTTGGTACCTTTAGCTCTATTGTATGTTTTTTTTATTATTTAAGCATTCAATCATTTTCGCATTTAATCATTAAAATTAGTTATAACTGTATTTATAATAATATATTTCCGGTAAAATACCAATAAACTTATATATGTTTCAATTCATTAAAACCCAATATTATCAGATAAACCTAATGCTTTATTGACTTCAATATCTTTAATATCATCAACAGTAAGTGTTTTTAATTTTTCTTTAGTTCGTTTACTTGACGGAAGTGATGCCATCCTTAAATTCTGTTTTCTTAATGCACCTTCAACAATTTTCCTTACAGTTCTTGCATTTCCGAAATACTTATCGCGTTTCTTATATAACTTCTTAATATAATCTCTTAAATAAACCTCAGTCAACTTATCAGGAAAGAGATCTTCTCTTCCAAGCATCTGAACACAAATATCATACAAAATTTCAGGTTTATAGTCTTTAAAGATCAATGTTTTATCAAATCGTGATTTTAAACCGGGATTCATCTTTAAAAAAATCTCCATATTACCGGGATAACCTGCAACAATTACTGCAAACTTACCGCGATTATCTTCCATATTTTTAAGGATAACTTCTATTGCTTCATTCCCGTAGCTGTGCTGTCCGCTTCCTCCGGCCAAGGCATAAGCTTCATCAATAAATAAAACTCCTCCTATTGCTTCATCAATTTTTTCTTTTGTTTTTATTGCTGTTTGCCCTACATAACCGGCAACCAATCCTTCTCTTCCGGTCTCAACAATATGACCTCTTTCAAGTAAACCCAGTGCTTTATATATTTTACCGAAAATTCTTGCCAATGTTGTTTTTCCTGTACCCGGATTACCGCTGAAAACAGCATGCAATGAAAATTTGTTTAAAACATCTTTTCCGGTTTCTTTATAAAATTTTACTAATTTAATTAACTCATTAACTTCATTTTTAATTTCATTCATCCCGATAAGGGCATTCATTTCATCGGTTGCTTCTTTCAGGAGTTCAAAATCAATCGGTATTTTTACAACACTTGTCGATTTAATACTTTCAATTTTATTTATATCTTCGGCTGTAATAACAGACAATTCCTCGTTTGTTAATTCATCAATATTTTCACTTTGCATTAATCTTAGACCCATATTCATTTTACCTTCATCAATCAATGAATAGGCAAATCGTGCATTACCGAAAGTATGATCTCTGTTCCTGAATGCTTCCGTTAATATTTTCTTCAGTAATCCGGAAGCTTCTTCAGTCAGCTTCACATTTCTTTTATCAGCAGCATAGTGTGCAATTTCATCAAGTTCATCGGGAGTATAATCATCAAAATGGAAAAAATATTTAATTCTGGATTTTAAGCCCGGATTAGAGTTGATCATAAACAATGTCTCTTTCGGATAACCGGCCATCATAATGGCAATATCTTTTTCTCCGTCGCTCATTTCTTTAACCAAAACTTCAATAACTTCTTTTCCAAAATCTTTTTTATCCTCTTTTGACCGAACCAACATATATGCCTCATCAATAAACAAGATACCTCCTCTTGCTTCTTTTATGGCATCTTTAACTTTAGGAGCAGTTTGTCCTATGAATTCACCTACCAGTTCAGCTCGATCAACTTCGTGAACATGCCCTTTAGATAATAAACCTTTCTTTTGATATATCTTACCAAGAAGTTTAACAACCGTTGTTTTTCCTGTACCGGGATTTCCGGTAAATACACTGTGTAAAGTAATTTCTTCAGTATCTTTAAAACCTTTTTCTCTTCTTAATTTAAGAAAATCAATATAACTGATATGATCTTTTACTTTTTGCTTAATATTATTTAAGCCTATCAAAC
>JAUVIG010000144.1 GCA_030592825.1 Chlorobiota bacterium
AACCCGGATGTTATGCGTTTTTTGTTTTTAGGAAATATTATTTGCTCCATTTATTTATTCTTTTTTCTATTTCATTCTGCGGCAACCTGTTATTTATTTTTTGTAGCAGTTTTATTTTTACGATTGCGTTTTTATAAGTCAACATTTCTGCTTTTACCAATTCATCAAAAATAAAAAAGATTCCTCTTATTTCAATTTTCTTTTTATTGGCTGTTTTTCGTAAATTTTTGTCGCCTGTTAATAAGAGACCGTTAATTTTTTTTGTGTAATACAAGACGGAGCAATCCGAGACACTTAAATTTTTTGTTTGTAAATCTAATATTTCACCGTATTCATCTACTTTTGTTTCTGCTACAAATATTTTTTTAGATTCAACTAATTTATCAATTTTTGGGGATTGTTCCGGATTTTTAATTTCATTAATAATAAAGTCGTTTGTATGAAATTCAAAATCTAACTCAACAAATTTTTGCAATAAATTTAAATTGGCAAGGTCTATAAGTATATTTGCATCGCTCACTATTATCTTCATTCTTTATTGCTTATATTAATGCCATTTTTTTACTTATACTTGAAATGTCAATATTTAAAAATGCCGATGCTTTGCTTATTGATATAATTTCCTGCGAAAGTGCCTTATATACAAGCCTGTCGAAACGTTCTGAAAATTCATTACCGGCAAACCGTTCCTTATCTGTAGTTTTCTTTAATTCTGAATTTTTATTTCTTTGAATATAAAAAGATTGCTTTCTGTATTCCGAAATAATCCCCAAATCTGCAAGACGATATATTTGTGCCGATATGCTTATACCAAATTGTTTTTGGAAATTTATTAATTCATTTATGCTTATTTTAATTCGCTGTTTTCCTATTTCTTTGTATATTATTTCTTCGGGCAACAACATTGCTCCGGAAAATCTGTTACATAATTTTTCTTCTTCTTTTTCGGTAAAATTATTATCAATATTTAATAATAAATGACCAAGTTCATGAAATAAAGTAAAGCGTTTTCGTTCTATTTCAAAACTTTTATTGATTACAATTACCGGATATTTATCATTTATAAAAGTTGATAATCCATCAAATAATTTTTGGTCGGACTCATCAATTTCTACAACTTTAATTTCATGCGATTCAAGTAATGAAATTATGTTGTGAATAGGGTCGTTGCCTATTTTCCACGATTTGCGTAATTGTATTGCGACTTCTTCTACATCTTCAAATGATTTAATTTTTATGCTTTTAACCGGATTTAAAAACTCTGATTTTACGGAAAGTATATTTTCAATAGAAAGATAATTTTCCATTTTATTTAAAATCTTTGCTTTTATTCCGCCAATTTTACTTTTGGAATATTTTGATTTTTTACGAAATTTTACGTTCTCCAAAGATACACTTGAAGCTTGAAAAAAATAATCGGGATTTACGTCAAGAATGTTCGAAAGTTTAATAAGTTTGGGGCTGTCAGGCATTGATTTGGCATGTTCGTATTTATTTATCATTTGTTTGCTTACACCAAGTCTCTCTGCAAGAAATTGCATTGAAAAACCTTTAATTTTTCGAGCATTTTTTAGTCTGTATGCAAATATTTCTTTCATATCTTATATTTTTTGGTTTACAAAACTATCATAAAGTTACAAAAAGTAAACCGAAAAAGCAAATTATTTTCTTGTAAACTTAAAATCGTGAAATATCACGCGGTATTTTTTTGAAAATTATATTATTCTTATCCAAAAATTCTTTGCTTAACAGACAATTATCAGCATAAATAATGTATTGTTCAGTTTTTTGTTTAATGGTTTTTAAAAAATCATAATCAAGTGCTGTAAGCTTTTCTTTTATGTAATAAAAATAATATCCG
Organism: Chlorobiota bacterium; assembly: GCA_030592825.1. Classification (GTDB taxonomy): domain Bacteria; phylum Bacteroidota; class Bacteroidia; order Bacteroidales; family JAADGE01; genus JAADGE01. Next base: position 1,862 of record JAUVIG010000144.1, read on the forward strand.
GCATCATTATAATGTCCTAATAAATATGGGTTTGCATTTTTTGAAGTTTCAATATTTTGCCCTGTTTCCGAATAATAAACATACTCACGAATTTTTTCGGTTTTTACTTTTTCGTTCAACATATTATTTTCATCAAACAGAGCTTCACCTAATTCATAATAATCAAAACTGCCTCCGGTTCCTTCTGTTTTATTTTTCCCTTCTCCATATCCTTTCATAACTCGTTTAACACGTTCTGCTGTAATATCGTCTGCATAATCTTCCATTTCTACAAGTATAAATTTACGATTTCCGTTGTCTTTTTTGTTTAGGTTTAATACAGCGTGTGCAGTTGTACCGCTTCCGGCAAATGAGTCTAAAATAATATCATTACTGATTACAATCTGACTAATTAAAGATTCAATTAATGAAATTGGTTTGGAATAATCAAAAGCTTTATATCCAAAAATTTTTTGAATCTCTTTTGTTCCTTCTGTATTTAATCCAGATTTCAGAACAGTTTTATCACCTAATGTTTTACTAGCTTTGGAGTCTATCCAAGTAGAAATTGGATTTATACTACTTTTAAGATTTTTTAAATATCTTTTACGCATAGGTCTTTTATTTGTATCATCCGGAAATATGATTTGACCATCATTAATTAAATCATTCATACTTTCTGGAATATATGACCAGACTCTTGAAGGATTTGATTTATATACTTTTTTGGTTTTAGGATCAACTAAATCATAAAATTGATTTGGTCTTTGATCTTTTGTCATACCAACAGTTAAATCTCCAAGAGTCCATGGGCCATTAGAATCATTATCAGGATTCTTATAATTTTCATAATCTTTATCTATACCCCTAAACACAAAGTGCCTTGATTTGGAATAACATAATACATACTCATGATCAACAGAAACATTATTAGTTGATAATTGTGAAGATGCCCGCCTTTTCCACACAAATTGAGATAAAAAGGATGATCTACCAAAAATGTCATCACACAATAATTTTAAATTAAAAACCTCATTATCATCAATAGAGATAAATATTAAACCATTATGAGACAGTAGCTTATAGAGTATTCTTAAACGAGGATACATCATGTTGAGCCATTTATCATGCCTTGTTAGGTCTTCGCTTTCTTTTCCTACAACTTTTCCTAACCAATTTTTTATTTTCGGATGGTTTACATTATCGTTATATACCCAACTTTCATTTCCTGTATTATAAGGAGGGTCAATGTATATGAGTTTGATTTTTCCTTCGTATTCCGGAAGTAAGCTTTTAAGGGCTTCAAGATTATCACCGTGAATTATTTTATTGCCTGAAAGTTCCTTATTATCTTCTTTAAAATCCCCCTTGCCCCCTTTTGAAAAGGGGGAATTAAAAGTGTATTTATGTTCTAATACCTTATACGGAACATCCAAATGATGGTTTATAACTTTTTCTTTTCCAATCCAATGTAGTGTAGGCATATTTTTTAATAATATTAATATCTGAATATTTTACAAATATAAACGATATTTTAAACATCAAGATGAATTATTTTTATAGTTCTTTTTGTGAAATTTTACTAAACTTTGTATCTTTATTGTGTAACTTACAAAATATTAATTATAAAATTTCAGACAAATGAAAAAATTGATTCTATTATCAGCACTCTTAATATTTATTCTTCCGTCTTTAAAAGCGCAAGATATTAAAGAGAAAAAAATCGGGACTACTATAAGTTCCGCAGTGATCTACCTCACCGGTGCAGAAATTATTCGCAACAAAAAAATTAATATTAATTCCGGTAAAACACGTTTAATTTTTAAAGATTTATCTTCAAAATTAGATTCTAAAAGCATACGAATAACAACAAATAACGATGTTGATATTCTCGGTATTTCAAGTAAAATAAATTATTTAACAAAAAAAGAGGATCTGCCGAATATTAAAAAACTTAAGGATTCTCTTAAACTAATAACCCGACAAATACAAGATATAGCTGATGAAGCGGATGCATATAGTGTTGAAAAACAAATGTTGCTGAAAAACACATCCATAGGCGGACAGGATAACGGTGTCAGTATTTCCGAACTGAAACAAGCCTCCGATTTCTACAGGAATAAAATTATTGAAATTAATTCAAAAATATCACAATTAAATCGAAAAAAATCAAAATTAAATCTGTCAACACAAAGAATTCAAAACCAATTGAATGAATTAAATGCAAATACTAATTACTCACGTTCGGAAATATCAATATTAGTATCTTCGGATGTTGCAGTTTCAACAAATATTGAATTAAAGTATATTGTTAATGATGCAGGTTGGTCTCCTTCTTATGATATTAAAGCAATTGATACAGATAAACCCGTAAAGCTCGAATATCGAGCAAAAGTTTATAATAATACCGGTATTGATTGGAATAATCTTAAAATAAAATTATCTACTGCCGATCCTAATTTAAGTGTATCTAAACCAATTTTAAAACCTTGGTATTTAAGATATCAAACATACAGTTATGAAAAACAGATATTTCAAGGCGAAGGATATATGCAAAACAGAATTGTCAGTGAAACCAATATGCCGAGAACTTCAAGAGATGAGTTCGGGGGTCTTGGTGAAGGTAATGAGAGTGTAATAATTTCAGGTGAATTCTCCGAGACTGCTGTTCCGGAATTAAGTGCAGAGTTCAATATCAAAAAAACATACAGCATACCTTCGGATGACAAACCGTATCTTGTTGATATCAGTGAACATGAATTACCTGCAACATATCGTCATTTTGCAGTTACAAAATTAGATAAAGATGTATTTTTGTTAGCAAGGATAAGCGGTTGGCAAGACCTTAACTTGATTGAAGGACCGGCAAACGTATATTACTCGGGAACATATTTGGGGCAATCATTTATTTATACCCGAAATGTCAGTGATACCTTAGACCTCTCATTAGGCAGAGACGGAAAAGTTTTGGTTACAAGAACTAAAATGAAAAAATTCAGCAGTACTCAATTTGTGGGTAACAAACGAAAAGAAACAATGACCTACCAATTAACAGCTAAAAATAACAGAAAGAGCAATATAACTATTCAAATATTGGATCAATTGCCAATTTCACAAACTGATGAAATTGAAGTTAAAGTTCTTGAAATATCAGGTGCCGAACAAAATGAAACAACCGGAGAATTAAAATGGGAGTTCAATTTGAAACCGGGAGAATCCAAGAAGTTATTACTTTCATTTGAGATTAAATATCCTAAAAACAAACAAATAGAAATTCAAAAAAAGAAATCAAAACAAGTTAGGTATTTTTGATAACATCTGCTATAAAAGCAAAGAGCACGAATATATTCGTGCTCTTTTTTTATAAAATTATTTTTATGATAAAAAGAACACAAGAATTCCGGTTAAAACAGCAGTCAACATTGCAAGTACAATTAATATCATCCCTTTACTCTTTGTTTCTTTTTTCGGTAAGTTATTGTACTTAAAAATTAATGCTAAAAACAGTTTCGAAAGTAGATATTTCCGGTATAGGCGTATATTTTAAACTTACATCATAATTTCCGGATGTTAAACCGGGAAAAGGAGTACTAAGCAAATTAATCATCCAAGGATCAGTATTATAGTTAGGGTGGTTATTGACTTGTACATTTAAATCTTGTTTATCTAGATACATATAATAAACCATTTTATTTCTTATAGTAATCTGCGATATATCAGTGATTCTCGGAGCATCATTGTTAGTGATTTGTTCGTCGGTTAGGAAAATATCTGTTTCAGGAACATTTTCCTTTGTAAGACAATTTAAGGGAGGAATTCCTAATGGTTCTGCGGGTCGCTCTAATTCAATTCCTGAATTAGGATAACCTTCATATATTAACGGATATATTTGATTTTGATACCAATCATTATTAGTCATAGCTCTAAGGCTCACTAAATTCGATATTTCATAAATATCAAAAAACTCTTCTTCTTCATGAATATTAATTCCTATTTCATGAATTCCGTTTAAAATAGGAATTGACCAACCTGTAGACAGATTAAAAGAGTCCCATTTCTCCTCAAATGTATTATACATACTTGTTCTGAAATACAACTCATATATTGTCTTATCTTCTTTTGTTATATCATTTAACTGAATAAAAGTAAGTTTATATATTGTTTCATTTAAGAGTTGTGTTCCGGGTATCGGAAACGAAAACAAAGATTCATTTTCATCAAAGTCCATATTTACTTCAATATCATCAAGTCCCGGACTTGAAAATTCGGCAATAAAGCTTGCAGATTTTGATTTAATAAAATCATTTTCAGCTTTCTTTAATCTCAGATAACCGGTTACGCTTTCATCTTTAAGAAAATGATATTGCCTGTCAACAGGATAACTATTTTCAATCTTATCAGCATTGATATTGCCAAGTTCTGTTTCAAAATATCCGGAATATTCATTATTTAAATTGCCGTTTTCATATTTCATCCAAACATCATCTTCAAGAAACTCATAATGTGTAAATATGTTAATTTGATAAGTTTCATTAACATCAAAGTGTCCCTCTGGAATAAAATATGCACATGTTTTATCTTCACAAATCACTGTTTCTCCAACAAGCCTTAAACCATTGTTGCTTATTGTAAATGAGTCTAAATGTGCTTGATACAAAAACCCTTCGTTATCTGTAAATATTGAATCAATTGGAAGAGTAAAATTAACAACAGGTTGATTAAAAATATCAACCAAGTCTCCGTCGAAAGGTTCTGTGTTTAATATTATACTTTCATCTATATTAAAAAAATTTATAACTTTTATAATTTCTTCATTTTCTTTTTTACATTGAATGCTCAAAGACAAAAAAACCACAATAAAAATGATATATTTAATTTCTCTCATAAAACAGTATTTTATTATTTATTCGGCAAAATTAACCTTTTTTTAATAATCTTGTCAAAACATTTAAAATACATTTGCTTGAAAAAAATAAAGATTTACCTTTGCAGTCATTTTTTAATTAACTAAATAAATTTAAACATGCCTGTAAAGATCAGACTAGCAAGACACGGTCGAAAAAGAAAGCCGTTCTATTACATTGTCGCAGCAGACAGCAGGGCACCGCGAGACGGTAGGTACATTGAAAGAATCGGTTCGTATAATCCGAATACCGATCCTGCCATTATTGATCTAAATTTTGAAAAGGCCTTAACTTGGCTTCAAAACGGAGCAATTCCTACTGATACTTGCAGAGCAATTCTTTCATACAAAGGTGTTTTATACAAAAACCACTTATTGAAAGGAGTTGCAAAAGGTGCATTAACTGAAGAAGAAGCTGAAAATAAATTCAATGCTTGGATGAAAGATAAAGAACAAAAAATTCAAGCAAAAGCAGAGAAAATTCAAGCCGGAGAAAAAGCTGACAAAGAAAATCGTTTAAAAATTGAGGAAGAAATGAATAAAGCAAGGGCTGAAGAATTATCTGCTAAAAAAATCAAAGAAAAAGAAGAAGCTACAGCAGAAGAAACAGCCGATAATGCTGAAGATGTACAAGATGAAGCAAAAGAAGAAAAAGTTGAAGAAGCAAAAGAAGAAGTAAAAGAAAAAGTAAAAGCTGATGAAACTAAAGAGGAAGTAAAAAAAGAAGAACCTAAAGCTGAAGAAAAGAAAGAAGTTGAAGAAAAGAAAGAAGAACCTAAAGCTGAAGAAAAGAAAGAAGTTGAAGAAAAGAAAGAAGAGCCAAAAGTTGTAGACAAAAAAGAAGAAACTAAAGAAGACGATAAAAAATAAGCTTTAACAAGATGATACCAATCTCCGAACTTGATTTGATCAAAATCGGTGAAATTTTTAAAACTCACGGATATAAAGGTGAATTGGTCATAAAACTTTCGATTGACTTCGACAGACTTAAAAAAACGGAACTGATTTTCCTTGAAATTGAAGGAAACTTGGTTCCGTTTTTCTTTTCCGGAAATATTAAGTCTTATAAGAAAACAGGAATTATTGTAAAAATTGAAAGCATTGATACTGAAGAAGATGTAAAAGAATTATTATCTTATTCGGTTTATACAAGTAAAGACAATATTCTCGATGAACTTAAAGATGAGAACACAAATTATGAGAATTTTGATGTCTATAATAAAGATACATATATCGGAAAATCAATCGGTTTCCTAAACATTCCTTCTAATCCGGTTTTAACAATAACTACCGAATCAAATAAAGAAATATTAATTCCTTTTAATGATGAATTCGTTATTGAAATTGATGAAAAAAATAAAAAAATTATATTTGATCTTCCAGAGGGTTTGATTGAGGTAAATTCATAAACAAATGAAAAAAATAATATCCTACAACGTCAACGGAATCAGAGCTGCGTTAAAAAAGGATTTTTATAACTGGTTAAAAGATGAAAATCCGGATATTGTGTGTATTCAAGAAACGAAAGCACAACCGTCACAAATTGATTCTGTCCTTTTTGAAACTTTAGGTTATCATTATTATTGGTTTTCGGCACAAAAGAAAGGTTACAGCGGTGTAGGTATATTAACAAAGCAAAAACCCGATCATGTTGAATACGGCATGGGTATAGAAAAATACGATAATGAAGGAAGGTTTTTAAGAGCAGATTACGGAGATGTTTCAATTGTGAGTGTTTATCATCCGTCAGGCTCAAGCGGAGATGAAAGGCAAGCATTTAAAATACAATGGCTTAAAGATTTTCAAAACTATATCAAAGAACTTCGAAAAACACGGACAAATTTGATTTTATCAGGTGATTATAATATTTGCCGTTTATGGATTGATATTC
>JAUVIG010000333.1 GCA_030592825.1 Chlorobiota bacterium
AATTGCAGAATGTATTAACAGCAAAATACAAAGATTTATTACAATAAATCAAGGCACAAGAGACAGGGAATTTTTCTACTTTAGAATGAAAAATTATTTTTCAGCACCTCAAAAAGAAATTTAGCCAGCATAGTTGCGATCGGACGTGCAATCAACATAACTGTAGTAGTCCCAATCGCCGCCGAGAAACCCTGAACCTAATCCCGTTTCATCAGGACAATTAGTCATATTTGCATTACCGTCCGTAGTTAAAGCTCCATCGCCGTTTGCACCCGTAAAACTCCTGCCGGCCGGATTGCCTACTGTAACACAACGCTCCCAAAGATTACCCGACATTTCCATAATGCCGTAGTAAGCAGCTCCCGATGTGGTTCTTCCGCTATTGTCGGGATGTGCCGCAAATATCCCTACACGCAGAGGCCCGTTAATTGAACCGTCTGTTGTACTATATGAAATATTACCTTCTGTTACTGAATAATTTGTTGCAATACCTTCGTTAGCTGTGTTGTTATTTTCTAATGTATATGCAGATGAAGCAATATTTGTATTCCCCCATGCAAATTCATTGACAACAGGAGTTTCAGGCCCGCGACAGGCTTTTACAAATTCCGGTTCGCTCATGGGGCGTAATCCTGACCAGTCGCAATAGGCTGTGCCGTCTGCCCAGCTCAAATAGTTACAAGCTCGGTCTTCTGCTCCGGCTGTGAAGTTTGGATGTGTGCCGCTTATGGTATAACGATAACTTGTTGTGCTGTAATACCTGTTATCTGCTTGTGTTGCAGTTAGTAAATTCAAAAATTCGGCATATTGCCCTTGTGTTATTTCATATTTCATGCAGTAAAAGGAATCGTAGCCTTTTGGAAAATCAGCGGGTATAGGGCCGGTTTGGTCGCCTGCATAACTATTGTCACTCGTATAATAAAGATTGCCGTTTGCAGTACCAACAGTAACAGCGTTTTCGCTGCTTACGATGTATGGGTTGGCAGTAGTCGGGTATTCATAAAAATGATTATTTTCATTACCGCCACTACCGAGATAAAAACTGCCTTGTGGTATATACACCATTTCTATACCTATTATTTTTATTTCAATATTTTCAGCATTATCGGCTACACCATCGGTGCCGTATTCCCAGCGCAGTTGGGTGCTTGTCCATGTGTTTGTGCCTGTGCCGTTTGCACTGCGGTAAATAAATACACCTGTTCCGTCTGTTACACCGTAAATTGTGCTGCCTGCCGGAGCTGTGTGGTTACTTCCTGTTATGTTGAGCGAAGCGTGTTGCCATTCACCACCGTCAATACGGTATTTTACAAACAGCCATGTTGCGTCCCAATTGTATGGTGCTGTGCTTGTCCGCCATGAATTGTCCCACGATATATCAAACTGTATCATGAGGCAGTCATCAGTCATATTTATGCTTGCTTTGCTTACATTGCTTATCTGCAAATTGTTTGCATTTGCATTTACTGTTATCAGCAACATTAAAACGGTTGCAACGCTTACTAATAAATGTTTCATGTGTATCTTATTTTTATTATTTTTAATATGAACTTCTTATCATTTAATCCTGAACGCATCTGACCGGGAAACCGCTTGACTTATAGTTGTTGCCGCGGTAGAATCCTGAATCGAAGTAGCTGAATACATGCCACCAAGCATGGGTCTCGCTGCTTTGAGTTGCACTCCAAAAATCGCAATAGTCACCCTCTCCGCTGAACGAACCGCTGTCGTAATATCTGCCGCCTGCCGGAAGAGCAGAAAAACCTGTTTCGTTGGCAGCTCCCGTGTTGGGATTGTTCCAAAGAGACATGCATGTAGATTTTAGTTTTCCGCCCACATTTTCATCCAAATAATCAGTTAATTCTGTCCATTCTGCATCGCTTGGCAAGTGCCATCCTAACGGGCAGGCTCCTTGAACTCCACTTGGATTTGTTTCACTTGTTTCACCATTTGAAGCAGCTGCCCAAGTGTATAAAGCTCCATAAATTTCGCCGGCTTCATTACCTTCAATATCATAGTAACAATAAGCTTTGTCGTCATTGTTGTCTTCAAGTTCTCCCCAAGCTGTATCTTCTTCTACAAGCTCTATTGCATTAACAGCATCATAATTTGTGTTTTTTAAGTTCTCTGCCATCCAAGTTTGGCCTCCTATCTGTACAACTGCATAATTATTTTCGTCAAAATCAGTGCATTCAATAAAATTAAAAGAATAAGTTTTTGAAGTTGCGGGAATATCTGTAATAACGGTTGTGTAATTTCCCGAAACTCCCTTTAATTTAAGCATATCTCCTTCGGTAAAAGAAAAATCTTCAGTATTTAGGTTTTTGTTTGATTTTTCAAAAAATTTCTCCGGATTTTGTTCTTGATAAGTAAGTTCGGCATTTTGTGAAAGATTGTTTATACATATTACTTTAGAAGAATGTAAAAAATCAGTTCCGGATACGGTAATAAAAAAAATTCCGGCATTATTCGGAATAAATTTACATAAATGCATTCCGGAAGTCATCTCTCTGTTATATTCTGCAACAGTTTTCCCTGCAATATCGGATACTGATATTTTTACTTTATCTCTTTCCTTTACATAATATTTAATATACGTAAAACTTTCAAACGGATTTGGATAAGTTTGAATTAAAATACTTTTAAAATTCCCGGGTTCTTCAACTATTGTGCTATAGTCTGACAGATTTAGAGAACTGTTACCCTGCACTTCTATACTTGTGCAGTTTGACAAATTTACAATTTCTACTATATCTACGTTTGCAGATGCTCCTTCTCCCGTAAAATTAATTATTATGTCTTGCCCGTAAATTGTAAATGAAAACATAATAAATACTAAAAAAACTATATTCTTTTTCATATTTTATAATTTTATAATTTTCGTTAATAATATTTTACACAAATTTATTTCAAATAAAAAAATCTTTGTAACAAATGTTTCTGATTTTAACATATATATTAACCCGAATTATTCATAAAAAATCACCCAAATTTGGAGGACTTGCAATGACGCTTAAATTGCTGTTTTTCAGCTTGTTCCTATTGCATTTCTGATTTTTCATGAATAATTCGGGTTAAGTTCAATAATTAACAAGCCCTATCTTCCAAATTATTTGGAGATTGTGAAATTATACAGTTTCCTTTCGGATTATAAATCCGAAAGAGCAACAATTAGTTCCGGACGTTTAAGAATAAAAGAGCTTAAGGATGAACAAAAAACCTTGTTTTAATCAAGAGTTCAGTTTAAAAAGGTGCATAGCGACTTTTTTAATTGGCAGAATATAAGCATGACAGCTTTTAGGTATTTTGCAGAATTAGTTGCTTTGCGCCTTTGTAAACCGCACTCAATCAACATTTACAAACTTTTGAATTTTTACATTATCATATGTTGTAATTTTAATAAAGTAAGTTCCTGCAAGCAGATTACTTATGTTTACAGTTTTTTCGGATATATTGTTACGAACAACTTTTCCGGTAATATCATAAATAATAATATTTTCAATTTCTTCCGGAATATCTATATTAATTTCATTATAAGCAGGATTAGGATACAGGTTTAAAGCCGGAGATTCAACCGGATTATTTATTTCTGTTCCTTCAGTTGTAAGTTTCCATAATTCATATCCTGCCGTTGTATAACCGGCACAAAAGTATAAAGAGCCGTTATAAATCTTAAATTCAGAATCGTTTAACGGATCAGACATTGGGGCTATTTCGGGCATTAATTTTTCCGTTCCGGATTCCGTGCCGTCAGTTACCCATAATTCTGTGCCGTTTGTTCCGTCATTTGCTTTAAAATAAAGTTTATTGTTATATACTGTAAAAGACCAAGGATATGAATCTCCTTCCGGATTTATATCTTTCAGCATTTGTGTGCCGGATTCTGTGCCGTCAGTTATCCATAATTCATAACCGTTTGTTCCGTCATTTGCTTGAAAATAGAGTTTGTTGTTATATTCTGTGAAATAACAAGGGTATGAACCCCCTCCTCCCGAATATATATCTTTCAGCATTTGTGTGCCGGATTCCGTTCCGTCAGTTACCCATAATTCCCTGCCGTTTATTCCGTCATGTGCTCTAAACCAGAGTTTATTGTTATATTCTGTAAAATAACAGGGTTCTGAACCTCCTCCCGAATTTATATCTTTCAGCATTTGTGTGCCGGCAGAAGTTCCGTCTGTTACAAATAATTCATAACTGTTTGTTCCGTCATGTGCTTCAAAATAAAGTTTATTGTTATATTCTGTAAAATAACGGGGATCTGAATCTCCTTCCGGATTTATATCTTTCAGCATTTGTGTGCCGGATTCTGTGCCGTCAGTTACCCATAATTCATAACCGTTTGTTCCGTCATTTGCTTGAAAATAAAGTTTATTATTATATTCTGTGAAATAACAAGGGTATGAACCCCCTCCTCCCGAATATATATCTTTAAATATTTGTGTTCCCGATTCTGTCCCGTCTGTTATCCATAATTCCCTGCCATATATTCCGTCATTAGCTCTAAAATATAGTTTATTGTTATATTCCGTAAAATAACAGGGTTCTGAACCTCCTCTCGAATTTATATTTTTAAGCATTTGAGTGCCGGCAGTAGTTCCGTCGGTTACCCATAA
>JAUVIG010000108.1 GCA_030592825.1 Chlorobiota bacterium
AAATTAAAAGTTAGATTTTTTATTTAAAACAAATTAAATTTCTTAATATAACAGGCAATAATTTTTTATTAATTCTTAAATTTAAAAACAACAATGTGTCAACATTGTTGTTTGTTTTATAGTTTGAGTGTATTATCTTCATAATTATATTTTTCAAGAATATCAACTGTATTTGAATTAATTCTTATATTTCCCAATGATTTACTGATTGTATATGCCTCAAAATTATAATCTTTCTTTTTAATTAAATTATTGATTTCATTTCTATTCAAGTTCTCATCAAGCCAAAGAGATTCTTCCTGTTGACTTAGTATAACCGGCATTCTTTTTTTTGTATTATGGATATTTGACATAAATAGGTTTGCTTCACAAGTAATGATTGAAAAACTATGAATTTCTTCTTTATCATCATTGATATAATTGTCCCAAATCCCTGCAAATGAGAATATTTTTTGCTCCTGAAAAAAAATATACCAAGGAATTTTTTCTTTATTAATGTGTTGCCACTCGAAAAATCCGGTTGCAGGTATAAGACATCGCTTACTTAATATTGAACTTCTGAAAGAAGGTTTTTCAAATACAGTTTCTGATCTTGCGTTTAAAGTGAATTTTTTAATTTCATCAGCTTTTGTATCATTTTTTACCCAATTAGGAATAAGTCCCCAATTATAAAAGTTTATCGTATCATTTGCTTCATTTGAAATTATCGGCATCTTAAGAAAAGTAAATGCACCGGCATGATACACAGGTCCGAAATATTCTTTAACTGATTGTGCCTTGAATCTTGCCTCAAGTGATTTTACGCTTGTATTTAATGAGTAATTGAAACACATAATGAAATTATGTAACATGACAGACAAACATACTGAAACAAGTTCAGCACAAGATGTTCAGCACAAGTTGTTGTCAATAAATTGTTGTTTTTTGTTTATGTGTGTTGCAACCTGTATCATGTAACGTTTTTAGTAAGTCATGAAATTGGCCAGCTTTTATGCTAATGCAAAAACCTATACAATTAAAATAATTTTGTTTAAAATTAATAATTATTTTTACAAATTTATAAGATAATTTAATGAAACAAATTTTTGTGATAAACGGAAGTCCGAGACCGGCAGGTAATACTTCTTTTTTATTAAAATCATTTATTGACGGTACCGAAAAAAATAATGCAAAAGTCAATTTGATTGATTCTCATCATATTAATTTGAAATATTGTAACGGATGTTTAAGATGTAACCTTATTAAAAGATGCTCAATCAGTGATGATGAATGGCCTGAATTAAGTAAGAAGATTTTGGATTCTGATGTTTTGGTGTTTGCATCCCCCGTATATTTTCATCATTTAACTGCACCGGTAAAGAAGATATTAGATCGATTTCGGTCTTTTGTAAAGGTTCAGATAACTGAACAAAGTTTGGATCATATTCCTTGGCAAGAATGGGATAAAGACTTTGTGTTGCTTTTAAGCATGGGTTCATCAAGTGATGAGGATGCAAAACCTGTAATTGACCTTTTTAAGTATATGACTAAAATATTAGGTCCGAAAAACAGATTGCATGTGATCACTGCGACTCGATTAGGTGTAATTAAACAAATATCAATGAAAAAAGAAGAATTAAGAATTTTATATAAAAAATTAGAATTACCCGAAGAATTTGCAGAAGAAGATAATTTTAAAAACAATAGAATTTTGGAAGATTGTTTTCAATTAGGCGAAAAATTATCAGCTATATAGATTTTTCTTGAATCCGTAAGTCAGGGTTTGACTCTTTTAATATCAGACATTTAAATAAAATTATTTTAACGATACATTCGAGGAAAAATCATCCGGAAAGTTCAAATTATTCTTGAACTTTTGTATATTTGCAAAAAATGTAGATTGTGAATTTAGTTAACAGGAGTCTTTTAGAGAAATTAAAGAAGAAAAATACAGGGAATGTTAAACTTATAAAAGCTGTTGATAAACTAATTTTTGACATTGAACAGAATGATTGGAACTCTCAAGCTGAATTAAAACAGATTCGACCTGATGCAGATTGTGTTCACAGTGCAGGTTTCTACTTTTTTAATTTGAGCGTTCATCGAACAATGGTGCTGATTGAATTTGACGAAAACAAGCGTGTGAGGATTATTTGGACAGGTTCTCATCAGGAATATGAAAAGACCTTTAAAAATAATCGTAATACGATAAAAAAGTGGCTTAATAATACCGGATGGATTTAATGAAAAACACATGAAAGATTTAGTAAATATTCGTGACATAAAAAATATTCATAAACTAGATAATGAATATGATTTACAAAAAGCTCTACTGCTTGACAGAAAGTTGAGGCTAATGGTAAAAGAGGATTCGTCATTGAAAAAGATTCATGACAAGTTGTTCAAACTAATACAAAGCTATGAAACTGAAAACTGGTTAAACAGTGAATTAATAACTGATGAACAAATAGAACATTCTGAAATTGCTGAATCATTAATTGAAATAGAAATCTTATTTATTCAAAAACGGAAAGAAACAATTAGGAAACGGTTGAAAGCTTACGATATGACACAACAGGATTTAGGGACTTTATTAGGGCATAAAAAATCCTATATGTCTGAATTAATAAATGGTGTGTCACATTTTTCGCTTAAGGATTTAGTAATTATTCACAGAGTTTTGAGAATAGATTTGCCTAAATTGATTCCGACTTTTTTACAAAATGAAACGAGAGAGAAAGTGAAGAATTCCATTATCAAACTGAATAAACCAAAACTAAAACTTAGAAAGTCAGACTTGGTAATAAGCTAATAATAAAGATATAACGATACTTCTGAAAAAATATTATGCTCAAAAAAAGAAATATTCCCCATACATATGTTATAGTTTTTGCCATAGTTGTTTTTGCAGCTGTTTTAACATGGATCATACCCGGCGGGCAATATATAAAAGAGACTGTTAAAAATGAAGACGGACTTGAAAAAGAACAAGTTGTATATGAAACCGTGAAAATAAACGGGGATGAAATACAACAACCAAAATTTGAATATATTGATAATAACGCTCAAACTTGGCAAATATTTGCAGCATTATATAAAGGTTTTGAGCGACAATCAGGAATTATCGTTTTTATTTTAATGGTAGGCGGTGCTTTTTGGATAATGAATTACAGCAAAGCTATTGATGTCGGTATTTTTGCTTTTTTGAGATATACAAAAAGACTTGAAAAATATAAGTTCTTAAGATTTATAGGTGTTCATAACATTATTCTTTCAATGATAATGATTATGTTCAGCATTTTCGGTGCTGTTTTCGGTATGAGTGAAGAAACCATTGCATTTATAATTATTCTTGTTCCGCTTGCAATTTCTATGGGTTATGATTCTATTACCGGGGTTGCCATTGTTTTTGTAGCTGCAGGTCTCGGCTTTGCCGGTGCAATTTTGAACCCTTTTACAATAGGTATTGCTCAAGGTATTGCAGAATTACCTTTGTTTTCAGGAATCGAATACAGAATGGTTACATGGCTAATCATTAATTTTATCGGAATTGCATATATTTTAATATATGCACGCAAGGTGAGAAAAAATCCGAAAAGATCAGTTGTTTATGAAACAGATAAATATTGGCGTGAAAAAAGATCAGACAGTTCAGAAAAGATTAAATATCATACTCCCGGAAGAGCATGGATTGTGTTTGTTATAATTTCTGTTTCACTAATAATATTTTCTTTTGTATTTCCTGTAACAACAATGAAAATTGGAAACAGCACTTTTAAAGCTTCTATGGTACCTGTTGCAACCGGCTTATTTATACTTGCAAGTATTTTTTCCTTAAGAAAATCAGTACATTTTTGTATTTTAAATTTATTAGCTTTTACTATTGTCTTTTTGATCATAGGAGTTATGGGATACGGTTGGTATATTATGAAAATTGCTGCTTTATTTTTGGCTATGGGTTTGTTTACCGGGGCGGCAATGAAATATTCACCGAATGAAATTACTAAGCATTTTCTTGACGGAACAAAGGATATTATGTCAGCAGCTTTGATTGTAGGTTTGGCCGGAGGGATCATTATTATTTTGGAAGACGGCAATATCATTGATACCATACTGCACAGCATGGCTGACAGTATGAAAGGATTCGGTAAAATTGCTTCGGTACAAATAATGTATGTGATACAAACAATAATAAATGTTATAATACCGTCAGGTTCAGCAAAAGCAGCAATTACAATGCCTATAATGGCACCTTTTTCCGATTATATTAATATCTCAAGACAAGCAACAGTTGTTGCATTTCAGTTTGGTGACGGATTTACGAATATGATCACACCAACTTCAGGTGTTTTAATAGGTGTTCTTGGTGTTGCAAAAATTCCTTATGACAAATGGGTTAAATGGATAACTCCTTTTATGGTTATTTTAATAATACTGGGCGCTTTATTATTAATCCCAACTGTTACAATGGATTTAAACGGGTTTTGAAATCAACAAGTTATCAGACAATAAAAATAAATAAAATTATGGCAGAACAATTCATAAAAGCATACAATGTGAGTGAAGAAAATCTTTATAAGGTTGTTGGATGTAATGATGAAAGTTTCATAAAAAAAATGAAAGAAAATGAAGATTTAGCAGAAGAAATAGATGAACTTATTCGGGATGTTGGAGGGAGAGATTTTGGTTTTGATGATGCGATTAAGGATATAATAAACAGTAAGTTAAATGCGGAAAGAAGTTATGAATACATCCGTACACTGGAAGTTATACTGGAAGTTATAGGTGATCCTCATGAGGAAGAAGTAATTTTAGCAGGACGTGGTTGGCAGGATATAGGACAAATGTTCTCAAAATGGAATTTGCCGATATTAGGCAATATATGGGAAATAGACCAATTATCATTCCCTTGGAAATCAGAAGAAAAAATATCGCTTACAGATTGGCCAATAGCAATGATATTGAGAAAAAAAAATATGAATCAACTTAAACAGGAATTAAAAAATTTTGATTCGACATTGCTGAAAAAATATCCTCTTCCTGAAAGGCAAAATGGGTTAGAAGAAGAAATTGAATTAATGATTGAAACAATTCTTCAATGGTTAAGTAGAACCGACAAAGATTTAATACTAATATTGGACGGACAACAATAACATTATAAAAAAAGGCTGTAACACCATGTTTAACATTTCCCAAATTTAAAGTGAAGCCCTGAATAATAAATGCTCCCGCTCAGCGAAGATAACAGCACAAAGCAACAAACCGTACCGCGCTGATCACGTGGTACGGTATATATTTTTGTAATACTTACGGGTGGTTCTAACCTGCATTATGCACGCATTAAAATTTTGTCGTAATTGAGGCGCCAAACCTTGAAGCTGTATATTAATACTGCGAATGGTTTGCAACGAAAAGTACGGCAAAATTTTAATGTGCCTTTGGGAAAAATTTAAAAAATTCAGTTTTCACATGAAAAAACTGTAAAATTATGATAATCTGCAAAATAACTGATTTTTTTAAATTTTTATGAATAATGCAGGCTAATAAGATTTAACAATCTGCCTGTTAAGTTTTCTTTTTCGATTTTTTTGCTGCTTCTATCAAGTTATAAAAATAAATTGCAATAGGCCTGTATGCAAGATGCGACCATTTTGAAAACGGAACTTCAATCATAAGCATAGGAAACAGCACCATCAAATGAAAAACATACATGTAGTAAGTACTGAACGGTAATCCGTATATCCTGAAAAAATGTACAAGGATTCCGCTTATTGTTGTTAAAAATAAAAGTACTAAGAATGTCCAATCGGTAATATGTGAATGTTTACTTTTTTCCTGTTTCTTTTTAAACCTTGCAATTGAAAAATAAATTATACCGACAGTTAAGCCAAATGTAGCATAATATCCCAATAATCTTTGCGGATGCCACCATTCGTAAATATTATCTGTTTGAAACCAACCGAGAAATACAACAATCATTATTAACATTAATGAATAACTTGACATTAATAACAAATGAACTATCCAATAGGTGCTGAAATTAACTTTTTTCTTAGTTTCGAGTTGGTCGCATTTTGAGAATTGCCATTGAGAGGCAAAATGTACAATAAGTTTCCAAAACTCAGTAAAATATAATTTAAAGGGTATTTTCAAATTTTTATTACTCCTGATAATTTTTAAATACATATTAAAAATATTTGAAATCAGGAAGAAAGATAACAAACCGGCCATAATCCAATCGCCGATTTCAATCATTTTCCACGGAGCAAAAGTATTTAATTGCACTCCGCCTTCAGAAGTCAGTTCTGTTGTCATAGGACCGTGAAAAAATATAAACAGAACAAGAATAACTGCTGCAAGAAAGAATATTGTACCGAATTCCCAAACTTTAGAAGTATAAAGTTTATGAGCCAAACCTGTCCAGTCGTATTTTGAAGTCAAATATCGCCTGAGAGACATCATCAGTTCGCCCGGATTTGCCTGTCGCGGACAACTTTCGCTGCATTCTCCGCAATAATAACATAACCAAGGTTTAAGAGAACTTTGAATATCATCTTCAATACCGAGAATACTGTATCTTATCATTTCTCTCGGAAAAGAATTTTCTTCTGTTGAAAGAGAACAAACAGCAGTGCAAGTTCCGCAATTATAACAAGCGTTAAAATTTACTCCGCCGAATTCCTTTATTTCAGTTGCAAAATTTGCATTTATTTTTGACATAATTATTTTAATTTATAGTAAAAATATTCATCATCTTCGTCAATTTCACCGGCAATTATATCTCCGTATTTTATTAATGTCATTAAATTATATGTAACAACATCTTGCGGGAGTTCTGTAGCCTCAGCGATTTCAGGAATTGTTTTCTGACTTTCTTTCAGCGAATTTTTAATTGTTTTTTTTTATTTTGTTAAAAGATTTCATCCTTTGCTTTACATGCTCAGGAACAGTCCTTTTTTGTTTAATAATATCAATTGTCTTAGTTTTTTCCATAATATTTACTTTTTATTATAGCATTTTATCATTATAGCATTTATCAATGTTTCACTAAATTCGCGGCAGAACCTAAATAATTTTATTGATCTTACTGACAGACACTAATCTATCAATGCATCAATCATACTTTCAATTTCAATATCGGTATATCCTATTAATTGTATTGCATTTGTCGGACATACAGGCAGACACATTCCGCAACCTTTACAATTCGATTTATTAATTTCGGCAATTGTTTTACCGTCTTTTTCTGTTTTAATAATTGCATTATAAGGGCATATCAAAGTGCATTTATCGCACCATTCACATAAGGATTTATCTACTTGAGCAAGAGTCGGTTCTAATTCAATTGTTCCTGTACTTATTAATGAATTTGCTTTTGACGCAGCAGATAATGACGAATTAACAGATTCAGTAATATTTCTCGGAGCTTGACATGAACCGGCAATATAAACTGCATCAATAACAGTTTCTACAGGCCGCAATTTTGGGTGGATTTCGTTGAAAAACTTATCAAGTCCAATCGGAACTTTTAAAATATCTCCGATTGTATTATTTTTTCTTGGTACCATACCTGTAACAAGAACAATCAAATCGGCATCTAATTCTATTTCTCTGTTAGCAGTAAGAGCATCAATTACTTTTATTACTGCTCCTTTTTTAGATTTTTTAACAGTTGGTAAATCATCATAGAATTGTATATAAACATCTCCGTTTTCGGATGATTGTTTATACAGAATTTCTTGTTTACCGTAAGTTCTTATTCCCCTGTTAATATGAAAATTGTTAATTCCTTTAAATTTTTCTTTCAATAATATTGCCGAATGAATTGCTGATGTACAACAAAATCTGGCACAATATGTATTTCCTCCTTCCGGTTGACGGCTTCCTACACAATAAATATAGGCTACGTTTTTAATTTTATTGCCCTTATAAATTAGTTCCTTTCCTTCTTTTATTTCTATTAATCTTTTTAATTGTTGAAGAGTTATAACGTTTTCAATTTCGTTGTATCCGTATTCACCTTTTTCGGGTTCATAAGGGTCCGCTCCTGTAGTTAATAATATTGCTCCTACATTTATATTAACAGTTTCATCTTTCTGTTCTAAATCTATATCCGGACAAATTTTAACACATTCTCCGCATTTGTTACAATTTTCGGTATCAATTGCAGGAATTTGCGGAAATTCACTCGGATAATTCATGTAAATTGCCTTGCGTTTTGTAAGTCCGAAATTAAATTCATCATCTACTTCAATCGGACAAACTTCAATTGCTTTTTCAAATTTACTTCTGTCGGGGCCACAATCGGATTTAATATGTCGAGCTTTTATCTTAAGTTCTATATTAAAATTTCCTATACCTCCCGATTTTGAAATAATATCAGCTCCGGTATAGAGTGTAATATTTTTATATCCTAAAATTGTTTTATAAAGTCGTTCAACAACTTCTCTGCCTGTTTCGTTTGTAGAAAAAAGAGTATTCCATTGTGAAGCTCTGCCTCCTACAAAATATTCCCTTTCGGTTAAAACTACTTCTGAACCCATGTCTGCAAGCTCAATAGCAGCTCGCATACCTGCAACACCTGCTCCTGCAACAAGAACAGAATTCAGAGATGAAATTTTTAACATGTCTAATGCTACAGAGTGCTTAACTCTTGCAATTCCGGCATTAACAAGTTTAATTGCTTTTTCGGTACCGCCTTTTTTATCGTCAGAGTGTGCCCAAGAACCTTGCTCTCGGAGATTTACCTGAACATAATTATATGGATTTAGTCCTGCTCTAATTGCTACATTCCTGAAAGTAAAAAGATGAAGTTTAGGTGAACAGGAAGCAATCACAAGTGCATCAAGTTCATTTTTCTTAATATCATCTATTATTTCATTTTGAACAGAATCGGCACAAGCAAACATTGTAGTTTTTGAAATTACAACACCCTCAATTTTTGATGCTTCTTCTTTTACTTTTTCAACATCAACGTAATCCGAAATATTTGAACCGCAATGACAAACATATACTCCTATTTTATTTTTCATTTTTTGCCCTCCTTAAATAACTTGCTGTTTCCGATGAAGCTGCTCCGGCAGATAAAATTGCGTCAGGAATATCCATAGGCCCGGATGATGTTCCTGCGACAAAAACTCCGTCTATACTTGTTTTAGCAGGACTTGAAAGCTCATCAATTTGTTTTACATAATCAAAATTATCTTGTTGTAATTTATCGGTTTTAAACATTTCGGTAAAATCAGTATTCGGCAAAATACCTACCGATAAAACTACAAGGTCGTGTTCTGCTTCCTGAACTTTTCCCTCAATAATATCTTCGTATCTTACTAATAAATTTCCGTTTTCTTTTTCATCTATTTTGGCAACTTTTCCTTTTACAAATTCTACTCCCATACCTTTGGCTTGTTGATAAAATTCACAAAAACCTTTACCGAAAGCTCTGATATTTATATAATATATTGTAACATCAGCCATTGGTAATGCTCCCATTATAAGTTGTGCTTGTTTTGTCGAATACATGCAACAAACTTGTGAACAAATCGGAGTACCTACTGTTTCATCGCGAGAACCTGTGCATAAAACATAGGCAATGTTATCAGGCATTTTGCCGTCTTTTGGCCTTAAAACAGAATTGTACGGACGTGTTGGCACAAGTTGTCTTTCCATGTGCATTGCCGTTACAACGTTTTTATATTTTCCGAATCCTAATCTCGGAATAAGTGTAGGGTCGAAAAGTTCGTAACCTGTTGCAATTACTACTGATTTGATTTTAATTTCAGTTCTTTTTTCCTCTTGAGTAAAATCTATACAATTTGCAGGACAAACTTTTTCGCACAAGCCGCAAAGACTGCAATTCTCAATATCAATTGCGGCTATACGCGGATTTGCAATACTGAAAGGTATATAAATTGCTTTTCTGCCTACGAGATC
>JAUVIG010000282.1 GCA_030592825.1 Chlorobiota bacterium
AAACAATCGCTCAATTAAGGTAAAATAAATATGGTATTTTCATTTACGGAGGATATGGACCGTTATAAATTAAACAGGGATTTATTCCGGTATAACACCGGGAATAAAATATTATGTTTATCATAGTGTCTTGTTTAGCATTCAAGGCATAATCCGGAGTATTATACCATTCTTTAAGGCAATCTGTTCCTCTGCTTAAAATATAGTTACCGTCTCCACCTTTATTTTCAATAAAATCACTGAAAGGGCGCATTTTATCTGCACTGAAAATTGAATATTCATCAGGAATTAATTTAATCTCAAAATATCCTTTTTTATCAGTAATGAAGCTGTCAACAGGAGTTCTTGAAGAATCTTCTTTTATTACAATGAAAAAACTCGAATTTGCCGTCGGAGAGAATCTTCCTTGCTCCAATTCAGGTGGCGGACTTGCACCGCCACAGTATGGAAAATGGATTTGAACAAGTCCTTGAATTGTAATCTTCTCTTGTTTTGGATCAAGTGAATAATTTCGGGTATCATTTTTTTGAATAAAACACCCAACTGTAAAGATGTTTATTAAAATAAATATACTAAAAGTAAAAACCTGTTTCTTGAAAATCATAATATTCAGCAAGTCAAAATATTTATAGAAATTATGAGTATAAATATACAATTAATTTCATTAAATAAAAAAAGCCCTCAAAATTGAGAGCTGATTTCGTACCCGGAGCCGGCATCGAACCGGCACGTTCATTACTGAACACGGGATTTTAAGTCCCGCGCGTCTACCAATTCCGCCATCCGGGCAACAATTGATATGTTTGCATAAAAAAAGAGCGAGAAACGGGACTCGAACCCGCGACCCCGACCTTGGCAAGGTCGTGCTCTACCAACTGAGCTATTCTCGCAAAACGGATGCAAATTTAAAATAAATTTTTCACTCGCAAAATTTTTTTAAAAAAATTTACATTCTGATATTTTTTTTAT
The DNA here is from genome assembly GCA_030592825.1 of Chlorobiota bacterium. Taxonomy (GTDB): domain Bacteria; phylum Bacteroidota; class Bacteroidia; order Bacteroidales; family JAADGE01; genus JAADGE01. The sequence continues at coordinate 970 of JAUVIG010000282.1, forward strand.
CTTTGCAAGCTGATAAAATTTGATATTTAAAAAATGTTGCAGGTTGCAGGTGGGTAGCAAGTTTAGATTATCAGTTACTTGTATAATAATTCTAAAATCTAATTTCTAACTTCTTAATAATGTTTGATAATTTATCTGAAAGACTTGAACGATCATTTAAAATACTTAAGGGACAAGGCAGAATAACCGAAATTAATATTGCTGATGCATTAAAGGATATAAGGAGGGCATTATTGGACGCCGATGTCAGCTATAAAACAGCAAAAGACTTTACAAATAATGTGAAAGATAAAGCTATGGGGGCTGATGTTGTTAAATCAATTCAACCCAAACAGCAAATCATTAAAATAGTACACAGTGAACTTGTAGAATTAATGGGAGGAGAACATGCCGACATTAATCTGCAAAAAACATTTACTGTTATTCTTATTGCCGGGCTTCAAGGTTCAGGTAAAACAACTTTCACGGCAAAACTCTCTAATTTACTTAAACAGAAAAAAGGTAAAAATCCCTTATTGGTTGCAGGTGACGTATATCGTCCCGCAGCAATAGAGCAGTTGAAAGTAATGGCTGAACAAATCGGGGTTTCTGTTTATACTGAAGAAGACAATAAAAATCCGGTAAAAATAGCTAAAGCCGCTCTAATCTATGCAAAAAACAATGCACATGATGTTGTGATAATTGACACCGCAGGCCGTCTTGCCATTGATCAAGAAATGATGAAAGAGATAAGCGACATTAAGAAAGCCGTTAAACCTGACGAAATACTTTTTGTTGTTGACTCAATGACCGGACAAGATGCTGTCAATACCGCAAAAGAATTTAACGATTTACTTAATTTTGACGGTGTTGTATTAACAAAATTGGACGGTGATACAAGAGGCGGTGCAGCATTAACAATCAGAAGTGTTGTAAATAAACCGATTAAATTTGTCGGTACAGGTGAAAAAATTGATGCTTTAGATATCTTCTATCCAAAGCGTATGGCTGACAGGATTTTGGGTATGGGTGATATTGTTTCTCTTGTTGAAAAAGCAGAAGAACAAATTGACCAAGAAGAAGCCAGGAGACTTCAAAAGCGTATTGCAAAAAACCAATTTGATTTTAATGACTTCCTGAAGCAGCTTAATTCTATCAAGAAGATGGGTAATATCAAGGACCTTGTTTCAATGATACCCGGTATGGGTAAAATGACAAAAAACTTGGATATTGACGATGATGCATTTAAAAGTATTGAAGCAATTATTAAATCCATGACTCCGGAAGAACGTACTAACCCAAAGGTCATTAACGGAAGCAGAAGAAAGCGTATAGCAAAAGGAAGCGGTACCGACCTGCAAGAAGTCAATCGATTGATAAAACAATTCGGGGATACAAAAAAAATGATGAGAATGGTTCAAGGAGGAGGAAATATGGCCGGTGCCATGCGAAACATTAAAAGAAAAAGAAAGTAAGTGAAAATGTTCATTATTCCGTAATTCCAAGATTCCCTTAAACCGATTTACTCATTAAATAATAATAACTTTCCTTATTAATTAATACAATAATCAATACAAAACAGGACATTATGGATTTTCAGATTCTTGACGGAAAATTAATATCAAAGCAAATTAAAGACGAAATTGCAGAGGAAGTATCACAAATGATAAAAAGAGGACAAAAACAACCTCATCTGTCTGCAATATTAGTTGGAAACGACGGTGCAAGTGAAACATATGTTGCCCATAAAGTAAAGGCATGTGAGCAAGTCGGGTTTAAATCAAGTTTAATACGTTTGGAAGATACTGTCAGTGAAGAAGCATTGATCAAAGAAATTGAAAAACTGAACAAAAATAATGATGTTAACGGATTTATAGTTCAACTTCCCCTGCCCAATTATATTTCTGAAGATAAAATTATTGAATCTATAGATCCAAAAAAAGATGTTGACGGATTTCATCCGGTAAATGTCGGAAGAATGACTATCGGCCTGCCCGCTTTTGTATCAGCCACACCGCAAGGAATTTTAGACCTGATGAACAGATATAAGATCGAAACATCCGGAAAACATTGTGTAATAATCGGAAGAAGTAATATTGTAGGAAAACCGCTAAGCATTTTATTGTCTCAAAAAAGTGATATCGGAAACGCAACCGTTACTTTATGCCACAGCAGAACTCAAAACTTAAAAGAAATTACAAAACAAGCAGATATACTGATTGCCGCAATAGGTGTTAAAGAATTTGTTACTAAAGATATGGTTAAACCGGGTGCAGTGATCATTGATGTTGGTATTCACAGAGTGAAATCCGACCAAACAAAATCCGGTTGGAAATTAAAAGGCGATGTAAAATTTGACGAAGTCGCTCCCCTGTGCTCATATATAACTCCTGTTCCCGGAGGTGTCGGGCCTATGACTATTGTTTCTTTAATAAAAAATACATTGGCAGCCGCTAAAAAAGAAGTTTATTAATAGATTGCTTTTCTCAATAATGAAAAAACTCCGAATAAGCTTTGATTCAATCAAGGAGAAGAAAACATTTTATCTGCATCTCATATATTCAATCATTGACGGAATTATTCTCGGTGTATTGGCACTTAATGAATTTGTCTTGATTAAAGGGCTAAAAGGTTCTCCGTATCAAATTGCTTTTCTTTTTCAATTTATGGTTATTGTTTTGCTCGCATCTGTTCCTCTTAATGAATTACTGAAAAGAACAGTCAGAAAAAGGAAGATGTTAAGATATGTAGCAATACTAACCAGAGCTCCGTTACTCTTGTTATTATTTTTTCCGAAAAGCATTACCGGTCAAACAGAACAAATTTGGTATCAATTTATTTTTCTCGGAATTTTCTTGATCTATTACTCTGCAAATCCTTTGATATTTCCCACTATAAACGGATTTTTGAAAACCAATTATAAACATGAAAATTTCAGTAAATTGTACGGATATGCAACAACAGCAAATAAAATTGTAATGTTAATTGCTACTTTCCTGTTCGGGATACTTCTTGATAAACAAGCTAATGCTTATACATATGTATATCCTTTTTTGGCATTATTGGGAATACTGTCAATCTTTATACTGACTCAAATAAATTATTCTCCGCCTGTTTCTCAAAACAAAAAAAGAAGTATAAGAGAAACTTTGAAAGATATCCGTGCAAATATGTTACACATTATTAAAACCAACAAGCCTTTCAGAGATTTTGAAATAGGTTTTATGTTCTACGGATTTGCTTGGCTTGTAACCATTGCTGTTATTGCATTATTTTTGGAAAATCATTTAAAGTTAAGTTATTCAGGGATAGCCTTTTACAAGAACTTTTACACAACGGTATCAATAATATTAATGCCTTTCTTTGGTAGACTGTTAGGAAAAGTTAATCCTCGAAAGTTTGGTATTATCGCCTTTACATTTATGCTTGTATATATACTTTTCATGGGATTAACCGAATACTTTCCTAATTATACAGAAGTTTTCGGGATAAAAATCTACTACACTTTGCTTATTTCATTTTTGTCATACGGAATATTCGGAGCAATGATGGGAATATTATGGTATATAGGTTCGGCATATTTTGCAAAAGATGAAGATGCGGCAGAGTATCAATCAATACATCTTTCTATGACAGGTTTCAGAGGAGTCTTTGCTCCCATTGTCGGAATATTTTTCTATAAGATTATTGATTATTCGGGTGTATTTGCTCTCGGTGTATTATCCTTAGCAATTGGAATTATATTTTTGATCTGTTCAATAAAAAAACATAAATAAAAAAAATTTTTATCTTTCAATTTTTAATCCGGTTATCATGACAAATATTGAACTAAAAAAAATATGGCTTAAGAACTATTCGTCTTCACCGGAACAATTAAAAAAAATGTCAAAAGTAAACGGCATAATAAGTGCATTTAATGCAAATATAGATGCTGTTATTAAACTGCCGGGTAAAAAAATCGAAGAATTGATAAATTATCATGTTGAAAACGAAACGGTTTTATTTGAAGGGGAAAATATTATTTCTTCTGAAGAAAGCCTTTTAAGAGGGTTTGTTCATTGTTTCATTAAAGGAATTGCTGAAGAATGGCTGATAAATGATTTGAAAATTTACAATTGGGTAAATACATTTGCCGGTAATAAACTTCAAACAGGCGGACAAGGAGGTATTGTTGCAAATATTACGGCTGTGTGTGGTGTAAATCCTGTTTATGTTCATTGTGCCTCTCTTCCGGAGCAACAAGCTGCATTATTTTCTGATATTCCGAATTTATACAGTGTTGATGAGAACGGTGAAATTAAAAGAGCAAATAAAATCCGAAGAAATAAGGATATTCCTTTGATACACTATATTTTAGAATTCAACAAAGGCGATACGGTAAATATTTTCGGAAAAAGTTACACATGCCCCAAATC
>JAUVIG010000212.1 GCA_030592825.1 Chlorobiota bacterium
AAATATTAAATATTTTATTATTACAAATAAACTTTGGTTTAGCATAAGCGGAAAATACTCTGCAAAAGAATATGATGTTGCTGTTGGGGACGTGCCTGCCGATGATTTTTATGTTTTTGATATTTCAAGCGGGTGGAAATTTAATAAATATTTCGGAATTATATTATCAGTAACAAATATACTAAACCAAGATTACAGAGAACATTATCAATATGATTGGATGAGAAAACCCGGACGCAGTTTTAATGCGAGTTTATATTTTACATTTTAATAATAACTTTTTAAATATATTTATCATGAGAACATTTTACATTACAATTGCAGCCATATTTTTTGGCTTAGCATTAACAAATGCACAAACAACAGTTTACCCAACAGATGATATGACAACCCAAACAGGAAGTTCAGGAATGATGCCTACTGATGAAGAACTATGGATAGCCAATTGGGATGCTATGCAAAATTATCATCAAACATTAATCAAGTTTGATTTAAGTCAGTACACAGGACAGACGATCACAAGTGCCAAATTAAAAATTTATCAGTTCTTTCATGCACCGGACGGTTCACCCACGCCGGCAAAAATCTTCGCTGTTACTGAAGATTGGGATGAAACAACCTGGCCCACATCAAGCAATGTTACTCACGGTACAAGCGAGTATGCCACACCGGAATTCACATCAACACTCGGTTGGTATGAAGTTGATATAAGCTCTTTGGTTAACGAATGGCTTAGTGAAACTATTTCAAATTACGGCTTGGTAATAATAGCTAATTCAGGCACTAAATTTGCTGAATTTTATTCAAAAGATGCTGCCGACAATCACCCATATCTTGAAATTGAAGGGATAACAGGAGTAAATGATGTTAATACTACTGCTGATTTTTCAGTATTCCCTAATCCTGTGAATCAATCAGCAACAATAAATATTAATTTATCGGCTAATGAAAATGTTGAAATTTCAATTTATAATTCAATAGGTTCAAAAGTAAAAAGTATTTGTAATAAGAATTTTACAGCCGGTAAAAACTCTGTAACATTTACTCGCGAAAATTTAAGCACCGGAATGTATTTTATTAGAATACAGATAAACAATACAATTATTAATAGCAAAATAATAATTAAGTAAATAAGACAAACAGCTTTCGTTATCATGCAGATAAAAAAAGATAAAATAATGAAAGATGATTTTCTTCTTATCCCTATATGTAGGTATTTTTATTTATGAATCTCAAGCTGCTTATCGCTATTGCTCACGTATTCAGCAATATACATATCGTAGTTTTTAAATACCAACATGTAGGTATTGTATATGTTTTCATTTCTCATTTTTTTTTTTGTGTAAATTAAATTTAGTCTAAATAAAAACGTAAATCATGAAAAAATTTTTATCATTTTTATTATTTGCATTATCTGCAAATGTAATTATCGCACAAACTACCGAAACAGTTTCAATAGGTGCAAGTTACGCCAATGAAGTATATTACAGCTTTGATAACGGTAGTGTAAAAACAGAACCAAGAAATACTTGGGACATTGCATTTACAACAGAGGTGTATGATGTAAGTATTCTTGCTAATAACGGTAACGAAATTGAACTTTACACCTATCCGGACGGAGACATCAGTAATTGGGGAGACAATTTGGATATTTCAGGAATAAGCTCTTGGGAACAAATGTATAATTCTGTTGAATCTTGGACAGGAGGCGCTTTTACAGCAAACTCAACAGGTCATCCTGATTATGGTTGGGGAATATATAACACTGTAACACATAACATTACAGGCGACAGTATTTTTATTATTAAACTTGCTTCGGGCGATTATAAAAAGTTAGCAATTGTTGAAAAAAATTCAGTAGAAAATCAATGGACATTCAAATATGCAAATACAGACGGAACAGATGAACAAACTGTAAACTTTGATGCTGACGATTATTCATCCTTGAATTTTATTCATTATTCAATTGAAAATAATGCAATTGTCGAACAAGAAGCAGATAAGGATACTTGGGAACTGCTTTTTACAAGATACTATGACACTTCAATACCATATATGGTATCCGGAGTTTTGTCAAAAGATTATGTCTATGTACAAGAAATTAGAAAAACCGGATTAGAACAAGCAACTTGTTATGATTATGATATCGAACTTTTTTCAGATAATATCAGTACAATAGGCAGCGATTGGAAAATGTATTATTTTAAAGGATGGGAAGTGGCTGATACTGTCGTTTATTTTGTTGTTGATTCAACATCTGTTGACAAATCAATATGGAAATTATATTTTACCGATTTTGGAGGAATGAGCAACGGAGAATATACATTTATTCAGGAAAAACTGACAGGTTCAGGCATAGATGATGTAAACAAAGCATTTTCAACAGTTTATCCTAATCCCGCAACTAATGTAGTAAACTTAATTTATGATATTGACGGAAAATGCGAAGTATCAATATACAACATAACGGGACAGCTTGTTTATAATGAGATTATTAATAATAATGAATATTTGAATAAGCTTCAAATAAATATTGAAAACTTACAGGCAGGATTTTATAATATAACTGTTAGAGCAGGAAAAAAATCAAGTTCTGCAAAGTTTATTAAAAATTAAATAGTTTTTAAAAAAAGAAAACCTCGTAGCGTTGCCGGCAGGCAAGCTGCGAGTGTTTTATTGCAATTAATATAATATTAAAATGAGACAGCATCGTAACAAAACAATGCAACAATGAAGCAATGCAATGTAAAATTTCTGAAATTACTATCAGCAACATTTTTTATATTCCTTTCAATAACAGCTGATTCACAGCAAACTGAAATAAGAGTTTTAGACAGTGAAGATTTAAGCCCAATTCCGTATGCACATATTTGCACCGAAAACAAAAATACAGGAAGCAAAACATATCAAGCAACTGATATTAACGGAAAATTTCAAGTTAATATAAAAGCTAAAATAATTATTTCTATAAGTTATATTGGATATGAAACTGTAATTGATACCATTTCACCCACTACTTCTAAAAAAGAATATAAACTAAAAAGAACAGGTTTTGATATTGATGAGGTTGTTGTAACAGGACAATATAAGCCTATTGCTGTTGATAAATCAATTTACGAAGTAAAACTAATCGGTAAAACTCAAATAGAAAACAAAGCAGCAAATAATCTTGCCGATTTACTTTCAGACGAATTAAACATAAGCCTCTCGCACGACCCCTCTACCGGAACAAGCATGAAACTGCGAGGAATTTCGGGCGAAAACATAAAAATATTAATTGACGGAGTCCCCGTAATAGGACGTTTGGCCGGAAATATTGATATCAGCCAAATTGACCTTTCAAATGTAGATCATGTTGAAATTATTGAAGGGCCTATGTCTGTCATATACGGCAGCAATGCACTTGCCGGAGTTATTAATGTTATTACAAAAGATAATAAATACGCAAAATTTAAAGCGGGACTTAATACTTGTTACGAAACAATCGGAACATACAATGCAAATGCAAATATTTCATTAAAAAAGAAAAAACATTTGGTTAAATTTAATTGCGGAAGAAACTTTTTTACCGGATTTGATACCGATACTTCAACACGAAGAATGCAATACAAACCAAAAGAACAATATAACACAGGTTTAAATTATTCATTTAACGCTACAAAATTTAAAATCAAGTATAAGGTCAATTTTTTCAAAGAAAGTTTGCTCGACCGCAGTAATTTGATTTCGACACCATACAGCATAAAAGGTTTTGACACTTGGTTTTATACATTAAGAGCAAACAATAACATTCAGATAAATCACAGATTAACAAAACGTTCCGCTTATGATTTGCTTGCAGCATATTCTTATTATGACAGAAAAAGATACAGGTATCAAAAAGATATGACAAATCTTGAAACACAGTTTACAAGTACTGTATCAGACCATGATACAACAAAATTTGATGCAGTAATTGCAAGAGGAACATATAATTATGCTTCCGAAAATAATAAAATAAACATTCAGGCAGGTTTTGATTTTAATTTAGAATACGGAACAGGAAAAAGAATGAAAAACAGTAAAGAAGATATAAAAGATTATGCAATTTTTACCGGTCTGAAATGGAATATAACACCCAATTTTGCTGTTCAGCCCGGTTTGCGTGCATCGCATAATACAAAATATAACTCACCGGTAGTGCCGTCTTTTAATTTAAAGTATAATCTGAAAGATATCGGCATCAGAGCATCATATGCCCGAGGTTTCAGAGCGCCTTCGCTTAAAGAATTATATCTGTATTTTTACGACAGCAATCATCAAATTGAAGGCAACGAAAATTTGGAAGCAGAGTATTCTCACAACTATAATTTATCAACATCTTATAAAACAGGAACAAAGAAAAACAAGTTTGAATTTAGTATAAAAACCTATTATAATATTATTGAAAATATGATTTCGCTTGTTCAAGTTGACCCTGATAATGAGCTTCATTATACCAACAAAAACATAGGACACTTTAAATCATTAGGAGGAGAAGCCGGTATTCAATATAAATATTTGCCTTATTTAAAAATAGATGCAGGTTATGCAAGAATGGGCAGAATGGATTCTTATGACGACAATGTTTTTATTTTTAGTAATAGTTTTAATTCAAAATTGACTTACAATATTTTGAAAATAAATGCCGGAATATCAGTATTTTATAAATACATCGGAAAATATCCTTTTTATACCTATTGGGACGAATTACAACTAAATTACATGGACGCATACCATAATTTGGATATAACAGCATCAAAAAAGTTCTTTCATAATAAAATTATAATTTCAGGCGGAGCAAAAAACATCTTTAATAATATTGAAATTCAAGGAACACAAGCAGGATCCGGAGGTACACACGGAAGCAACAGCGGAGTATCATCACTTGCAGGTTGGGGCAGGACATATTTTATAAGTCTGAAGATTAAAATAACGAAATATTAAAATGAAAAAAATAACAATAATACTTTTATCCGCAATTATAACACTTACTTCATGTTTCACAGAAGAAGGAATAATTGAATTACCCCCGACAGCCGGCGATGTCCAAATAGGACAAGCCATAATGACAGAATATTATATATATCAAGTTTTCTATGATCTAAAAACTAACTCAACAGTAAAAACAAACATCTTTTCAGATTGGGATTTAGGCTTTATGACTTCCGATACGGCATGGCATATAATATTAAATAATGCAAAAACCATGTATGCAGGAAATTCATTTAACACTAATTTTGAGGAAGTTACAAGTGCAAGCGGTATTGAAATGCTTTTCGATAAATCAAACGGAAATACAGACAGCCTTGCAACTGCCGGATGGATTAATTTATCAGGAGAAACACCTGTTTCCGAAAATTATGTTTATGTAGTAAACAGAGGTTATAATGAAGATTACTCTAATGCAGGTTATAAAAAAATAATTTTTGAAACTCCTGAAAATAATAAATATAAAATAAAATTTGCTGATTTAAACGGACAAAATGAACAATCTTTTACTATTGAGAAAGATACAACTGTAAATTATGTATGTTTTTCTTTCGATAACGGAATAGTTGATATAGAACCGCCAAAAAATGATTGGACATTGTTGTTTACATTATATCAAACCATGCTCTCAACATCTACCGGCGAATTTGTGCCGTATACAGTTAAAGGAGCATTGCTTAATCCGCATAAAATTATTGCAAACATAGACACTTTGCTCAATTTTAGTGAAATAACAATAGAAGATACTTGTAATTTTGAGTTTAAAACCGATTTAGATATTATAGGTTACGATTGGAAATATTACAATTTTGAAGAAGGATTTTATACCATTGTACCTGACAGAAATTACATTATTAAAAATTACGATGCTTATTACTATAAATTACGTTTTATTGATTTTTATGACGAAAACGGGGTTAAGGGTACTGTTACATTTGAAGTAGTAAGGTTATAGTTTGAAAAATACAAATGATGAACGAAATAACACACATTACCATAACAGAAAGCAGTATCAGGATATTTTGCCTTGGCAGCCGGGTGTTCTTTATTGAAGATTGGAATAAAACACTGCGTGATACCGACAAAAAAACACAGAAAAAAAGAAAAAATTGAAAGTTTAGTACAAATTTTTAATGATTTTTATAATATTCAAATACCAACTTTTAGGTATTGTTTATTTTAAAGATATATTGTTTCTTTACAAAGACAAACAGTGTTCGTTATTATGCAGGTAAAAAAAGATAAAATAAAAAATAAAATAACAGAAGTCGCAAAAGCTGAATTTCAGGAAAAAGGTTTTGCAAATGCTTCTATGCGAAAAATTGCAAAAAAAGTTGGGATTTCAGTGAGTAATATTTATAATTATTTTCGCGGAAAAGATGAAATATTTAAAGAAATCGTTTCTCCTACTATTTTGCTTTCCGACCGGTTGATTGAACGTTATTTTTTTAATGATAATTTGGATAATTGTTCAAATAATTTTACAATCGAAAACAGTTGGCAAAAAACAAAAGTATTATTTATTTTTCTTGATAAACACAGAAGCAACCTTGAATTATTACTTTTTAAATCACAATGTTCTGAATTCGAAAATACAAAAGATAAGTATATTGATTTATTTACAGAATTATATTTAAAAAATCTTACTCTTTTAAAAACATTTAATAATGAATTAAATTCCAATGTTTC
>JAUVIG010000435.1 GCA_030592825.1 Chlorobiota bacterium
CAAATTGAGCTTTATAATTTGAGCTTAAAAACAACGGATATTGCTTTAAATTTAATATCGAAATTAAGAAAAGACTATATTTCAATTGACAGTAAACTAATTATTACCGAAGAGGAAAAAGAATGTTATTCCCTTGGTGTAACAGCTTCAACAGAACTGCATAAAATAAGCGAAGAAACAGATTATGCCGAAAAAGCATATAAGTATGCATCGGGCTGTAAAGCATCGGTATTAAGCGACAATATAGAAGAAGAAAGAGAAATAAATGTTCTTGTGCCGATTTCCGGAAGGAATAAAAAAGCTGATCTTGAATATAAAATTTCCGGCTATAAAAAACTTATCTTTGAGGAAAATGAAAAACTGAAAGCCGATTCTTCAAAAATAAATAAATGGAAAACAAAACTTTTTGAACTGAATAATGAATATGATGTTTTTATTGAAAAGATTAAAAATGAGTATCATATACCCGATAATTTTAAAAAGAATATTATTTCAATAAAAGAAATTCAAAAACAATTACCCGATGCAACTACACTTGTTGAATACTTTATTTCAAAAGATAAAGATACAAAAATACAATATCTGTATATTTTCGTAATAAACAGCGAAGGGTTTCGGCAATTTAAAAGAGAATTGAGCAATTCATTTGAGAAAAATATTGAAATTTTCAAAAATCGAATGAATTATTTTGATTATGCAAAGTCTGATATCAAATCTTTTAATAAATTTAATAAAGCTTGTTACGAACTGTATTTTGAATTAATTGAGCCGGTAAAAAACACATTTAACGGACAAAACATTATTATTGTTCCGGATGAAAATATTGCTTACATTTCATTTGATGCCTTGCTTTCGGAATATAAAGAACGCAGCAATATTAATTATGCCGATTTGCACTGTTTAATTTACGATTATTGTTTTTCATATGCTTATTCTACACCTTTATTAATGCGTAATACAACAAAACAATATTCTGATTTTGTTTATGCATTTGCACCTGATTATAATGATACCGTAAACAACATATTAAGACAAAATTTCGGGAATTTAACCCAAACAAAGAATGAAATAAACTTCGTTTTAGAACATTTTAACGGAAAAGCATACATCGGAAACACAGCTTTAGAAGATTCTTTTAAAGCAGTCAGTGATAAAGGGGGAGTTTTACATCTTGCAATGCATGCATCTACAGAAACAGATCAAAAGGAATTTTCATTTCTCGCCTTTACAATCGGTCAAAATATAAACTTCGGTGATGACGGTTTACTTTATGCTTATGAAATTAACCGAATGAACATAAGATCGCCTATGGTTGTATTAAGTGCTTGCAATACAGGAAACGGAAAGCTTTACAGCGGAGAAGGTATTTTCAGTTTATCAAGAAGTTTTATTAAAGCCGGTGTCCCTGCAGTTGTATATAGTTTATGGAATGTAAACGATGATGCCGGCTCAAAAATAATGCGATACTTTTATGAAAATCTTGCAAAAGGGATGACAAAAAACAGTGCTTTAAGAAAAGCAAAATTAGAATATATAAAAGTTTCTTCACCTACATTTATAAATCCTGTTTATTGGTCGGGTTATGTGATAACGGGAGATGTGTCAGCGGTTAAAAAATCAAATAATGTTATGTATTATCTCTTTGGGCTTGCCGGTTTGGTTGTTATGCTTGTTTTGATTGTTGTTAAGAGAAAAAAGGCGATAAAATTATAACTCATGTTTCGCACTTGCTAATTTATTGTAAATCCCGTAATAATATTTTTAATTTAAGATATTTATTTTTTATATCTTCTTTGAATTAAGTAAATTACAGGTGTTATTCCAAAATAAGAATTTTGTTAAAATCCGTAGGATTGTACTCTTTGTAACACGGCACAGAAGTGCCGTGCAGTAAGTTGAATTTGAATAAGTTCCGTAGGAACGATCTCAAACCGGTTTTAGTACGTTCCTACGGAACTTTGAACAATTTCTGTAATATTCACGGCACTCCCGTGCCGTGTTACAAAGAGTCCGTCGCTATGCGACTTTTTCATACCTACATAAAAATAAATACATATTAAAATTGAAACTTTTGGCGTATTACATTGTTATTCTGCATATTAATTTCTGACCTGACATGTTTTCAACAGTATTAACGTCTCAAAATCAGACCGTTAGAATGTGCGAAACATGAGTTATAACAGTAAGTCTATGCAAATATCTCTTCAGTTCCTGAACTTTGGAGTTTACTTAAAGCATTGTTTAGTGCAGAATCTTTTATAAAGCCCTTAATTGACAGGTCTTCATCAAGTTCTTCCCAATATATGCCAATGCCTTTACTTATCAGACTCCATTTGTTGAGTTGTTCTGATGATGCTGTTTTTAATCTCGGATAACAGGATATTTTTGATTGTATCAGTTTTCCGTTGTTTAAAATCAAAACAAGCAAATCCAATGATTTATCTATGATTATTTGTTTTATTCGCAATCCTTTTTCAAAAATTAAGATATCAAAAGGATCTTTTGCTTTAATATCGTTATTTGAAGTAGTCATGCCATTTTAATTTAAGAGTTTCTAAATTCTCCTTTGTTATTTTTTTTATCTGTCGTTGTTCTCTTACGGTAAATCCGTAAAAATATTCAATGTCAAACGGTTCTAACCATATTTTCCCGTTTGCTCCCGCTTTTTCAACATGTATATGTATCGGCTCATCATTTTCATTACTAAAAAAATAAAATCGAAATCCTTTTATTAATAATACTGTCGGCATTTAATACTAATTATTAATTTGTTCCAATATCTCTTTTGCATCTTCTTGATACATGCTTTTTTGTTTTGAAATATCATTAAGGAAAGGAAGTGCTTTATTAAATTCGTTGATTTTAATATAAGCTAATGAAAGATACCATTTTGACTCAATTTCATATTCATCGAATTGTGAAATAACTTTATCGAAAATTAATGCTGATTTATTATAATTCCCGGCTTCAAATTGAGCTAAGCCGGAATAAAACAAAGCTTGTACAAAATTTGTATTGTCCGAAACCAATGTATTGAATTTTATGAATGCTTTTTTATATAAATTCTGCTTATACAAAAATGTTGCTTCTTCAAATACTGTATTTATATCTTGTTCGGCATTTCTGACTTGGATACCTGTTAATTCGTAAGGGGTGTTATGATATTCAGCAAATATTTTTTCGTTTTTGGGCGTACTGTTAAAAACACTGTTCAATATAAAAATAATTATGAGAATTGCTGCTGCTGAAGATATCCAATAATACAGTTTACTTTTGCCTTTAATCTTTTTATTCCCGATACTTGAAAAGTCTTTACACTCTTTCTTTTCCCCTAAATTAACAATTTTTATATAATTAATCAAATCTTGTTCTTTTTCATCTTCTTTTTCATTTTCATATTCACTCACCCACTCTTTTGACAATTCATCAATTCCTTTTATTTTGGCTTCTTTCTCTGCTTCTTTGATTAAATTTTTTACAGAATTATTTTTTTCGGGAAATGCAAAGGATAAATAATCTAAAACATCATCATCTGTCTTTCCTTGTAATAAAAATCCACTCACATCATCTTTTGCTTCTTTTTCAATTTGTTTAAAATTGTCATCACTTTCAATACTTTCAGATAAAAGCTTATTTTTCATGTATTCATTA
>JAUVIG010000231.1 GCA_030592825.1 Chlorobiota bacterium
AAATCATTTGAACATGGATTCAAAAGTTTAAAAGCCAAGAATGCACTAATTTTAAACGAATTAATAAATTGCATTTTTTATTCGTGTATTCGTGGCTTATTTTTTCAATCTTAAAGTTGTTTATTCATGTTTTTCAAAAAAGTATTTGACACTTCAATTTTTTCTTCAATACCACCAACTTTTACAATACAATATTTTTTCCGTGTATTTATCTCTTTCAAATATTTTGAATTTATTACAGTTTGCCTGTTTATTCTTACAAATTCTTTACTGTTTAATTGTTCATGCAAGCGACCGAGATTATATGATGACAGATGGGTCTTACCATCAGCAAGTTTTATGTTTGTATAATTTCCGTCTGCGGTCAGAGATAAAATTTCATCATAATTCACATAAATTAATCCGTCTTTTACCGGCAAACTTATTTTATCTTTTTTTGGAGATTCATCATTCTCTATCTTATTAAGATATGAAATAATATGATCAATTGTATGATTCAATTCTTTTCTGTTAACCGGTTTAAGAAGATAACTAAAGGGATTATATTTGGCAGCTTCTAATGCAAATTTCTTATGTGCTGATACATAAACAACAGGAAGTGTCGGATGATATTCTCTAATATTTTCAAGAATTTCTAATCCGTTATAATTCGGCATTTGAATATCCGTAAAAACAGCATCAGGATTTAATGCAGCAATTGATGATTCTAATTTTAAAGGATCTTGAAGTGTTTTTAATATTTCAACTTTCCCGGTTGCTGTAAGTAAGCCGTAAAGTAAATCCAAAGCTTCCTGTTCATCATCCAAAATAATAACTTTGAGTTTCATGGTGTTTGAAGAGTTTTCTCAAAAATAAAAATTATATTGATTAATTAAGTATATTTGCCTTTAAATTTAAACAATCATGTTCAACATATACAAAAAAAACTTTGACGAAAAAGATAAGTTATTAAATCAACAATCTGAAAATGACAGTTCTTTTAACATAAAAAAGCTGATTATTGAAAACGGGAAAGTAGTTTACTTATATCCCGGTTTTAATTTTGAAGCTTTTTCAAGTTCTGTAAAATTACACTTACACAATGAACTAAAACAAGAAACCAAAAGCAAAAATATTGATGAAAGTATAATTGAAATTGAATATTTTTCTCCTGAAAGTATTGCTGATAAACTGAATGTAAGCACAAAATTTAAGCTTTTACTGATGCAGTTAAATAATATATTATTTTTTCATATCGACTTATCAGATGCAGTTAATAATTCCGGAGAAAAACATTCAAAATTCAGCATAAGTTCATTTTTAAACGATTCATATAAAAAGGAATTATCAGCTTTTTTCTACGAAAATATTTATTCAAGCTATATTAAAAAGCATTCTGAAAAAGAATTAGATTCAGATAATTTTTTTATTGATGAAACTCACTTAAACGAAAGATTATTTTTACAAAATATTTTAAAAGAAGATGAAACTATTTTATGCAAATTGAATATTTCATCTTTTAAAGAAGATGCAAAAAACACATTTAAAGATGCAGAAAATTCAACATTTATTGTAACGGATAAGGATGTTTGCATTGCTGTTTTTAACAAGAAAGGGATATTGCTGTATTTTGAATCTCTGTCGCAAAAATTCTCTATAAGCAGACGTATCGGTAAAAATGCAATAAATTACGGTACAATTACTTGGTATCCGAAAAGAAATAATTCGTCTCGTTTTTCAGATTTAAAAGACATTCAAGACTTTACAGAAAATTCAAGAATAAGAGAAATTGCTCGTTTATGCTATATTAACAAAGAATATATTTCTGCCGAAAACTTGTTTCAAATATTAGCAGACAAAGAAAAAAATCCGTTTAACCAATTAAGTTTATTATTTATAAAAAGTAAAAAAAATAAAGATTCCGTTAAAGAATACATTTCGGAAAATGATTTTGGAAAAACAATAAGAGAAATACTTAATACTGAAGATTCCGAACTGAAAATTTTAGAATTATTTGAAAATTGGGAAATTGACTATAATGACAAAACAACTTTTTTACAATTTTTTGCAGATATTGCCGAAAGCGAAGAAGAAAAAGAGAAGATACTACCTTTTTATGAAAATATAAGAGAAGAATTTAAAAAGAATAATAAAGACCTTATCAATCAAACGGTTTTTGATATTAAATATGCAGAATTTTTAATAAATTCAGGACACAAAAGAAAAGCTTCGCAAATTTTGAAAAGTCTTTTGAAACATCTGCCTGATGAAACCGTATCGAACCTTTTACCTGAAAAAACTCTTAACTTAACAGGAGATAAAAGCGGAAAACTTCTGAAAATAACTGTCCTTGATTTGATGGCAAAAGCAAAAGGCAATGAAGATTCTGTAAAAGAAATACAAAAAACGGCACAATTACAACCTCTGAATGAAACAAGATTAAAAAAACTTGCATATACAAAAGATGATGAATTAAAAGAAAAAGTTACTGAAATTATAAATATCCTAAATAATGCAGGACTGTGCTATACTGATGAACTTAACTATCGAACCGATTATTCCGAACTTCCTGTAAATATAATTAATGATATACTCAGACATCCTGCTATGTTAAAAAAAGGCAGTTTTTATTCTGTTCAAAAATGGTTATCTAAAGTAAAAACTGACGGCTACAGTACAGTAAAAAGTTATTCTGAAAAAATAACAAATGAAAGTAATCAAAAATTATTTGAATTGCTCAAAAATATCGGAAAGATTTTTAATATAAATCAAACAGAATATTTTGTTTCTAAAGGTGAAAAATCTACGGGAGTTATTGGATATGAGGGAGGAACACCTTTTCTGATAATTGGTCATGAGCACCTTAACAAAAACTCCAACTTATACCTGAATATGAACGAATTACAATTTGCAGCAACATCTGAATTTGCTCATATATATTTTAAACATACAAAAATAACTTCCCAAGATGTCTGGAGAGGTGTAGCAGATAAAGGTTCGTTTTTAATTAATACTCTTTTAGATGTTGTACCGGCAGCAGGCATTGTCGGCAAATCAGTTAAAAACGTTCATAAGTTGAACAATCTCACAAAAATTATTAAAACATCGAATAAGCTTGTTTCAAATGTAAAAAACGCATATGATGCAGCATTAAAAGTAACAGATTTTTATCGCAAAAAAATTAAAACATCATCAAAAACCGAAAAGGAAGAAAAATTACTTGCTGCTTCAAGACTTATGCAATTTACAGCAGACAGAGCAGGATTGGTTGTTTCGGGAAATGTAAAATCTGCAGTAAAAGCAATATTTTTAACGAGTAAATATAATTCAGACTTGTTTGATGAAGTTAAAAATTCTTCTTTAAAAGAATTACTGCTGAAAGAAAACAATGACGGAACCTTTAAGCATCAAGAACTTGCAATAAGATTTGCAAATTTATTTTCTTTTTATATTTCTGATGATTATCAACAAATAAGAAAGATACTGACAGAAAAATGAACCTCCGGATGTTTTAACTCCGGAGCGTTTATTAAGCAAAAAAACATCATTATTCAGCCGCAATACCCACATAAATTTTTCAGAAAATCGCAAACCGCCGACTGCAGAAATACAACAGCATTTTTTTATTAACACAAAAACGAATATATTTGTATAAAAGACAGTTCTTTTACATAATGAATTATCAGGCAAGCTAAAGACAATTTAGTGTACATATCAGCTGAAGGAGAGCATATAACAGGATACAACGGTTTAGAAGTTAATAAAACCATTGTTAGAGATGACAATTTTAATTTCACCGGAGCATTACCCTCGCAAAGTGTTAAGTACTATTACGACCCTAATGTTGATGAAATAATTGCATACCGCGAAATTGATCGCAAACACTACGAGCTGAAAGACCACCTCGGCAATGTACGCGTAACCCTGAGCGACCGCAAAAGTGCTTTTATGGGTATGACCGACATAATTAACTTTGCCGTAATAAGAGCCGTAAACAACTATTATCCTTTTGGTATGTTGCAACCGGAGAGGTGGGTCGAACACTAACGGAGAGTATCGTTACGGCTTCCAGGGGCAAGAAAAAGACACTGAAATGCACGGTGAAGGCGAAGGTAAAGAAACATACGCCTATAAATACCGTATACACGATCCGAGGTTGGGAAGGTTCTTGTCGGTTGACCCGCTTTCTCCTGAGTATCCTTGGAACTCGCCTTATGCTTTTAGTGAGAATAGGGTTATTGATGGGGTTGAGTTGGAGGGTTTGGAGTATTTAGATTACAAAATCTCATATAAATTAAAAACAGCAACACAAGAATTTGGTGATGATGTAGGGTCAATACCGAAATTACGATTATGGAATGGAGATAATGAATTAAGCTCACGAGATATTTTTTATAAAAAATCTTATTTAGAAAAAGCTAAATCACCAAATCCAAATTTTTATAAAAATAATACTGGTTGGAAAACTACTGATTATGAATTTCATAAAGGACCATATGAAATTTCTGGAAAATTAGGTAGTAAAACTAATAAACCATTTCAAACAAGAGCAAATAATGTTATTTTTGCACATGAAAATAGGTTTAAAAGAGGAAGTGCTAGTGCTGATGCTTTTTATAGTTTTATGGAGTCAGTTTATAATACAACTTTGACATACTCAGCATTAGAGAATTATGACCGTTCTATTATATTTGAATCTTTTAAAAATGCAGCAAATGTGTCATTTAACAATCAAAATTATGTTTTTGGTCAATTTTATAGCCTTAATTTTGGGAACAGCGATGTAAGTGTTTTAAATTTTAATACTGATGTAATAAATTATATGGTCTCTGGAGATATTGAGTGTGTAAATTATAATGGTTATTCAAGGTCTGAGTTTAAAAATTATAAAAATAAAGTTTACCAAACAGGTCAAAAATCATTAGATGAAAATGGACTTAACTTTAAAATTAAACCAAATGCTACTTTTTGGAACTCTCTATATCAGAATTCATGGATTAAAGGATGGGTTGATGGACCTCCTGGAGGTTGGAGTGGAGATGAAGACTAAGATTAATTAATTGAAATGAAAAAAAGGAAGAAGAAATTATTTCTTTTAGCATTCCCATTTTATTTGGCTTGTTTTTTTATTGAAATTTTGTTTTTATTAAATTTTATAAAAAATGGGTTTGATATTATTCTCACGATTTTGTTTGTTGTATGTTTTATATGTATGGGTTTTTATTACAGCATTGAATTATATAATAAAAATTGTGAATTCTATTTCTATATTTTCTTTATTAAGTTTAAAAGAAAAATAATTGATTTTGGAAATATCAAAGAAATAGGTTTAATAACAAATGAACGAAATAGAACCTTTTATGCATCATCTATCAGTAAAGGATCATTTCTTAATACCAAAAAAATAATCTATGAATTATACATTATTAATGACGAAAATGAACATATAACAATTGAAATATCAAACAATTACAATAAGGTGTTAAAGGTGGGAACTCATTTTTCAACTTTTTTTTCTTTGCCAATAAATGAAACAACTAAAATAACTTCCTATACAGATATTGAGAATTATTAAAACTTCGACCATCGTAGATTTATAATAAACATTTAAAATAATGAGAGATTGGCGTAGTTTTCAGAACTCAGTTCGTCTGACCAGCGAAGTTTATAAAAAAGAAGCTCGGCGAAGTTTTTAACTTCATCGTTTCGTAACAATAGTTTTCAACTATTATTGCGTATGCAACAATCAAAACCTAATCCACTATAACCAGTTCAGCGTAGAGGAACAATAAAAAAGATAAGGCCGTTAGGCATAGCCTCTTGGCTATGTCGAATATAAACAGTAGCTTGCAGCTACTAAAATGCAACAGCATTTTTAATAATAAAGCAGAAACAGTAAATGTCAGAAGCATACAAAATAAAAGATCAAAACGGTATATAAATTAACAGGCACATTTAAAAAATGATTTCAGAAATCCGTGGTCGCCCGGCTTCCGAAATAATCGGAACAAGTCTTGTTGCCGCTGTTCTGCCATAACCGCTGTCGTTTTATCATAATTGTTGTGGCTAAATTTCTTTTTGAGGTGCTGAAAAATAATATGTAATTTTGTTTTATGGAAGACTTATCAGTAATTCAAAGTTTATTATCCCTTCTTTTTTCAG
>JAUVIG010000447.1 GCA_030592825.1 Chlorobiota bacterium
GTACCGCTTATTTTTGTCTGGTCACAAAATACACATTGATGCGGACATGCCAATTCGGGTATAAAAATTGGGATATTGTTGTGTGTTTTTTTCATAATTCTGCAAGCAAATGTTATGTTGCTTTTCATCATGCTTTACTGTTCTAACTTTCTAAAATGTTTTCTTAATTCTCTCATCACTTGTGAAAAATCGGGCAAATCATGTATTTGGTTTTGCAAACTGTTTTTCCATTCTCTTTCAAAAACAGCTTTCTTTGCTTGAACTTTGTCTGCGAAAACTTTTGGATTATGTCCTTTATTTAGTGCTTTTCGTTCAAATTCAAAATAAAATTCATCTATGTTTAATTTCTCATATTCAAGTAAATACCACAAGTCATATAAGTCTCTCGGAATTGAACGGCCAATTAATGCAGTCATTTTTTCAATTAGCACTTCGTACAATGAATAACAATTGATATTTATTTCATAATCAATCAAATCGGTATAACTTGTAATTACTTTTTTTTGCACAAAGTCAAATTCTAATATTTCGCCTCTTGTAATATCAACTTTCAAATCTCGGCTTGTTAGCTTCCCTTGCAGAGGACCGACATAAGCTATGTAAAAATTTATACTTTTGCTTTTTTTGTGTTCGTATTCGTTTACAATTTTAAGTGTTATATTGCTTTCATCTTTAATATTTCGTATAATTTTATCAAATTCCGTAAATATTTCCTTATTTGACAAATTGTCAATTAAAAGAGTGAAATCTATATCTTCTGAGTAACGATAATCAGAGAAATACATTTTTTTTAAAGCTGTTCCGCCTTTAAAAATCAAGTTATCAAGCAATATGCTGTTTTGTGAAATGCCAAACAATATCCAACTGATTATATAATCTTTCTCAATTTGTTTATCTCGCACTCTATCTTTATTTGCAATTTTTTGAATTTCGCTTGAACGTATCATTTATGTATATATAGATTTTTTTAATGTTTCTAAATCACAATTTATTTGCAAATTCCATTTGCTGATCCGGTTACCTGTCTTTGGTAAAGCCGGGTCTAATAAAGCATAAGAACTCATTTTTACAGATTGTAATTTTTTAATAATTTTAGTTTCAATTTCAAACAATTCTAATAAAAAACCTAATCTTTTTATTACAGATTGACTGTCAAATTTTTTGGCATATCCAAATAACTGAATGTAGTCTAATTGTTTTCTTGCTTTATAAAGAACTTTTGATATTTCAACTATTCCGCCTGCATAGCCGGGTTTATACAAACAATCGACAATTGTTTTTTCTAAATCACTGCATAAGACTTTGTCATAATCATTTATCCATATTTTTTTGTAACCGAAAAAATGTCTGTTATTGTGATAAATAAATTGAAATTCAATATTTTTTACTTTACTCTTTGACGGTTTAATTTGCTTATTTACAGCAATTTGCTCTGTTAATGCAGGCTGAGTTATTAATCCGTGAATTTCTAACGCACTGTAATATGCAATATAATATTCTGCATTATATACAAGATGTTTTACTATCAAATGCCACTCAGGCATAAATGTTTGTGGGTCTTTCTCATAAGGGATTACATAATAAAGCCCTTTTTTTAATCGCATTAACAAACCTCGTGAAACAAGATTACTCAATAATTTTCTGACATTATCTTCATTAGTATCTTTTAGAATTTCATAAGCATCCTTTGATGTAAAACAAAGCTTCTCATTAACATTTAATTCGTTTATGAATTTTGCCGACTGTGTTGATAATGTTTTATGTTTCATATCTCAATTCTGAATTTTAAACTCACAACAAAGATATGAATGATATATATTGAAAACAAATTTTTACTGCTTTTTTACAAACCATTCTTTTACTGCTTCTATTATTGAGCAGCATTATTGCTTCATCTTTTGCTTTCCTTTCTGCTGTTTCTTTTTCTTACATGAGCAATAATTTGTTTTGGGTTGTTTCTTAAGTTCATTCATTTTATTTATCAAGCTCAAAATGAATCAATATTGAGCCATAAATACATTATTAATGAGCTTTAAATTTGCAATATGATATTATTGATTTTGTGATCTGTCTTTAATGTAATGAATTACAACGAGTATGTGCCTTGTGGCGTTTTTTATTTTTCTGTGTAGCTTGCGGAACAAAAAAATAAAAATGACATCAAGCACAATGTTGTGTGCATCTTTCTATTTGTCTAATCGTTTCTGTTTGTTAATATATGTGTCATCTGTTAGTTTCTTCAATGCTTTCATAAAATCTTTTTCATTGAGTATTTGCAATTGATATTGTGTTATTAAATACAACTTAAATGTCGGACTTATCTACGAACCAAATTCAAAGGCAATATCTTTATATGCATAAGTTCCACCGTACCTACCTGTTTTTGCAAATATTCCTACTGCATTTTTTTTCGCAACCCACTCTTTCACACTAACTTTAAAATTATTTAATCCTGATTGATTTCTAATTGTGGCGAATTCGCCATAATTAAAATTCGGGTTATGTAATTTTTCCCAAACACTCAAAAATTCAATTGTATTTCTGTTTCTTAACCAATCTGTCATGAAAAAATCACCGTCTTTTGCTTTTAGCATATCTGTAAGACAAATATAATCTTCATCTTTATTTTGAATTATTGAAATTATTTTGTCTTGGACTTGTATTTTTGTTGTTTTAGACATTGTTTTTATTTAGTAAGTTTTTCAATTGTTTAAATTAAAGTATCAAAATATCTTCCGGTTGAGGAATATTTTGTATACCACTAATTTTTGTCTGATCGCAAAATACACATTGATGCGGACAAGCTAATTCGGGGATGAAAATTGGTATGTTGTTGTGTTTTTTTTTCGACATAGTAAACATGATATTACTCTCGAATTAATTTAAGAAATTATAATGTTTAACAGTCCTTTTTACTTGACGTTCACCTTCTTGCCGAACTGTCAAGAAATCCTTGACAGTTGAAATTTCTTCTAATTCGTTCTCATTATAGATGTTATTAATGTGCAAACTAACATTTTGTTTGCTTGTTTGAAACAAATCAGCAATTTGGTTTTGAGAAAGCCAAACTGTTTCATCCTGAAAACGAACATCCATTTTAGTTGTTCCTGTTTCCGAAAAATAGATGATAAATTGAGATTTGTTATTTGCTTTTTCGATTTGCATTTACTTTATAAATTTTACATAGTCATTAGTAATATATTTTTGCTTGTCGGAAATACAATCCGGTATGCCGGGTTTTTGATTTTTTTTGTATTCTTTTTCTTTTTCTTTTGCTGCGACTTTTTTATTTAAGTCCAATAATTGTTGCAAAATATCTTTTTCGGCATCAAAACCGTAGGCATCAATAACAACATTATCAAGTTCGGCATGTAAATCTTTTAGTGTGTTTTTGCCCGGTTTTTCAAGTATGCGGTACAAATCACGTAAAGTTGATTTATTTTTTTGCATAATTTTGTTACGTTCATCACGCAAAACTTTTGATATATTGGCTATTTTTTCTGTTTGTTTTTCAGTCGGGTTTTGAGGCCAAGGGAAAGTGTCCCAAATTGAATTTGTGGTATATCTGA
>JAUVIG010000596.1 GCA_030592825.1 Chlorobiota bacterium
GCATTATTCATGCGATTAGCTTTGTGTAGATGCGAGGCGTCGAAACCCGCAGACATATCTTTTATATTTCAAGGGTTTTGCAACGAAGCATATGCACAAAGATAATCGCAAGCGACACCCAAATTTGAGTATGTAGTTTTATTGTGTATTTACACATAATGAATTAACAGACTGAAAGTTAGTAGCATTATAATATTGAAGTGGTGAATAATGCGGGTTAATCAGTCAAATCATAATAATCATATAAAATCTGCGTCCTGTTTTTTTTGTTTGCAGTGAAGCTGCGCTAATAATTATGGCTTCTTCAGCCTGAAAAAAGTAATCACCTCTTTATCTTCATTTATAACAAGCCTGTATTTTCCTTTTTCACCGTTCAAATTCAGTTCATGCAGCAAAACTTTTTTATTCCCGTAAGCCTTAGGGTCTTGTTCTCCGTTTTTATATGCTGTTTCAATACCTTTGATGATTTGTTTGCCTGTTGTACCTGTCGGAAAAAGATTTCCTTTTTGAACGACATCCGCAAAATAATTGCCGGAATGTCTTTTTAAAATATGACTAAAACCGAATTTTTCGTTTCCGGCTTTTAAATATATCTTTTCATAATCATCGTTTTCAATTTCACTGATTATTTCATCTTTTGCCAAGTCAGTATAACTTAAAACAACAGCAGGATCAACAGTGCCGGCAAATCCGAAATAAGTTGTAACAGTTGTAATAAGAATTATCAGAAGAGATTTTATTGATTTTCGTATCATAAAGTTTTTTTGAATTAAGAATTGCTGTTTATCAGACAATAATTGTGCACAATTCCAAAAACTGACATTATTGCAGTTTTTAAACAATTTTTCTTTTAAGTTGTTATGAATTTTATTATGTTGATGTTTGGGAATATGATTAAAGAGCTTCCTGAAAATTCGGCATTTTATAATTATATTTTAAAACCGATAAATATATCATTCTGATTAATAAAAAATTTATACTTTTATTCCTGAAAAACTAATAAATAAATAAATGGATACCGGACACTCTCAAGTAATTTTTGATTATACATTAAGGGGGAATTACCCGAATTATTATAATATTAAATTTTTTGTTAAAAACAGAAATAATAAGAACAGGGAAACATCGGGTATTGGTTATATTCCTGCAGAAGTAGAATACAGAGAAACAGAAAACTCTGTGCCGGAAAAATTCAATGCTGAATTTGCAGATATTCCCTATTTGTGCCAAAAGGACAAGATTCGCGGAAAGAATTACTTATCGTACTTAATTGCCTCTCGTAAAGGAGATGAATCAGCCAAAGCAAAAGTTGATTATTACAGAGAGCAATATCTTGCTGATAAAGAGTGGTATTACAAAGATGTTAATCTTATAGAAAATAAATATGTTGTTCATTCAGGAACAAGCAAAGATTATGATATTTATCGCATCAGCCACAAAGGCTCAAATTTATTGGATCTTATAAAAGAAGGTTATCCTGTTCCCGATTTTTCTATATTAACAACCGATTGGTTCTCCTTAAATGATGATGAAAAAGAAAAGCATTTGAGAATTGCAATAAGCAATCTTGAGCAAATGACAAACGAAAAACTGAATAGTTCTGATTCTCCTTTAGTATTTGCTATTCGTTGTGCAATGCCTCAATACATCCCCGGTTTAATGCCTACTTATCTTAATGCAGGTGTCGTTCCGGATACAGTTGAAGCATTAAAAAAATTATACGGTAATAATGTGGCAGGTAAAATATATCTTAATAATCTGTTTACTTTATACTCTTTATTGTATCACGATAAAAATATCCCGATATTGAAAGAAAAACAATATTATTCTTCAACCGGTGATATATATAAAAAGATACAAACTTATTTCGATCTGATTTATCAAGTTGATAAAAAACTTTTGATTGATCCTTATTATCAGATCAGTTTTCTATTGAAAAAAGCATGCGAATTTTTTGAAAAAAATAAAGAATTACCTTATACACTTATAAAAAAGAAAACATATCCGTCCTTCATACTGCAAAAAATGGTATGGACTATAAGAGATGAAAACTCATATCCGGGTATTTTATACAGCAGGCATTCAAGAACAGGTTTAGGCAGTCAAATTGAAAGTTGTAAGAATATATTTGGTGAAGATATAATGTCAGGGAATGTTGAAGCTGTTGATACAGAATATTTTAACAGAAAAGAAATCAAAGAAAGTTATCCGGCAGTTTATCATTTTTCACCGGTATTAAGAGAACTGGAAATCAGTAAAAAGTCGCCGGTTACCATTGAATTTGCAGCTGAATCTTATGAAAATACACATTTGTTTGCAGTATTACAATTAAATAAATCTGAATTGACCGGCAGGGCTTGTTTATTATCAACTATCGATTTGTACAAAAAAGGAATTATCAGCAAAGATAATGTAATTAACTTAGTTCAACCTTATCATTTACGGCAAATATTTTCAGAAACCATTGATGCTAA
>JAUVIG010000483.1 GCA_030592825.1 Chlorobiota bacterium
AATCAATTATGATGCACCCGAAAAGACATCCGGTTTTTATGGATATTGAAGTAGGTGCCGATGAGAACGGTAAACTTATTGCATTAAAATTAGATGCAATCGGTGATACAGGAGCATATGCTTCCGTAGGTATGAAAGTTTTGGAACGTGTTGCCGGACATGCTGCAGGAGGTTACTTTATTCCGGATGTTGATATGGTTGCAAAAACCGTCTATACGAATAATATTCCTTGCGGGGCCATGCGCGGCTTTGGTGCAAATCAGGTTACATATGCACTTGAAAGTTGTATTGATGATATATGCGAACAAGGCGGTTTTGACCGTTGGCAATTTCGCTGGGATAATGCTCTTATTGACGGACTTAAAACATCTACAGGCCAAAAAGTTACGGGAGTGGGAATAAGGCAATGTCTTGAAGCTTTGAAAGATGATTTTTACAGTGCAAAATATGCAGGTTTGGCTTGCGGAATAAAAAATTCAGGTGTAGGAAACGGAATGATTGATGAATCAAAGGTAAAGATTAATATTATTTCAGATAAAAAAATTATTTTAGAACACGGTTGGACAGAAATGGGGCAGGGAGTTCATAATATGGCATTGCAAACTCTGTGTGAAGAAACGGAAATAAGTCCTGATATTATTGAAGTCATTGTTGATACAGAGGCACAAATTAAAACCGGAATGACAACATCTTCAAGAGCAACTGCATTGGTAGGGCTTGCCGTAATAAATGCCGGAAAAGCTTTAACAGAAGATTTGAAAACTAATACTCTTCAAGAACTTGCAGGAAAAACCTACAGCGGGCAATTTGTTTGTGATTGGACAAATAAACCGACAGATAATGTTGAAAATCCGATTATTCATTATTCATACGGATATGCCGCACAACTTTGTATTTTGGATGATACCGGCAAAATAGATAAATTTATTGCTGCTCATGACGGCGGTAAAATTATGAATCCGATGTTGTTTGAAGGCCAAATAGAAGGCGGAGTACACATGGGATTAGGTTATGCCTTAACAGAAGACTTGCCTATGAAAGACGGATATCTTGTGCATGATAAATACAGAAAACTCGGTATTTTACGTGCTCACGAAACTCCGGAAATTATAGTTAAAGGTGTAGAAGTAAAAGACCCGGTAGGGCCCTACGGAGCAAAAGGTATAGGAGAAATTGGCCTTGTTCCCACAGCAGGTGCGGTAGCTAATGCTTTTTATCAGTTTGATAAGGTTAGGAGGTTTAAGTTGCCTTTGATGCCGAAGAAATAGAATAATTTTAACAGACATAGAAAACATACAATTAATAAAATATTTCAGGAGCAATCTGTCCGTTTTATAACAGACAGCAGTTGAAAACTACTTTGATGAAAAAATGAAGTTTGGAAATTTTGCCCGGTTCAGCACAGCTTCCAAGCTATTTCAGATATAATTGTAGACTTCCCGAAACAAGTACGGGATAGGCATTGCCTATATAAATGCAACAGCATTTAATAATTACTGCAAATAAATATGCAAAAGATTTACTCATAAGTAAATAATTGTTATATTTGCACAAAACATTTACTTATGGGTAAAGAAATAATATTTAGGAATACATATCTGGAACATATAAAGTCTTATATTGATACTAATATCATAAAAGTTTTTACCGGACAAAGACGTGTAGGAAAGTCATATATACTAAAAATGACGATGCAACATATCCTGTCAATCAACCCTAATGCAAATATTATTTTTATTGATAAAGAACAATACGATTTTGATTTTATTTCTGACTATCACGATTTAATACAATTTACTGAAAAACAATTCATTAAGAATAAAGACAATTATCTTTTTATTGATGAAATTAAAGAAATTAAAGGATTTGAAAAAGCATTAAGACATTTTCAAAACAAAAATCTTTCGGATATTTATTGCACAGGAAGTAATGCCGAAATGCTTTCGGGTGATTTAGCAACTTTGTTAAGCGGACGTTTTATTAAAATTAAGGTGAACACATTATCCTATTCTGAATTTTTAAAATTCCATCAACTTAAACCGACAGATGCATCATTAAAAAAATATTTAAAATGGGGAGGTTTACCTTTTATCAGAAACTTGCAAAAAAATGATGATGTTGTTTTTGATTATTTAAAAAATATTGTTTCAACCATAATCTACAAAGATATTTTATACCGCTATAAAATCAGGAATGTTGAATTTTTTGATAATCTTATTCGTTTTGTTGCCTCAAATACCGGAAATTTAATTACTGCAAAAAGAATAAGTGAGTATTTAAAATCTCAAAAAACAGACATTTCTACCCGTGTGGTAATAAACTATTTAGAATATTTACAAAATGCTTTTTTGATATACAAAATCAAAAGGCTTGATATTCAAAGCAAGAAAATATTTGAGATAAATAATAAATATTTTTTTGAAGATTGGGGTTTACGAAATGCTTTACTCGGATTATCGCATTTTTCGGTTCCCGATATTCTGGAAAATGTTGTTTTCGCACATCTGAAACAATTAGGCTATACCGTAAGTATAGGTTTATTAAAAAACCTTGAAATAGATTTTGTTGCTGAAAAATCAGGAGAAACAGTATATATTCAAGTAGCTTATTTAATACCCGATAAAAAAGTAAAAGACCGTGAATTCGGTAATTTACTTCGTATAAAAGATAATTTTACTAAAATTGTTGTCTCTCTTGATACTTTTACAATTGGTGATTTTAAAGGAATAAAACATTTACATTTGCAAGAATTTTTATTAAAGAATTCTTTTAGTTGAGTGTGATTATTTTTAAAATAAGAACATAAATGCAACAGCATTTATTAATTACTGCAAATAAAATCCAAACAATATTTGATTATAAACAAATAAATCAGTGTTTTTGTCTGATATTAGATTATAACCAAATATACGAAAGTAATTATGAGATTGATTTTTATGCAACAAAAAGCAATTCTGCCGGGTATATTCAAGTAGCCTATCTTCTGTCATCTGATAAAACAATAAAGAGAGAGTTTTGAGCATTAGAAAAAATCAAAGATAATTTTCCCAAATATGTGGTAAGTATGGATGATATTAATATACAAACATCTGCAGGAATAATCCATGAAAGGATTTGGGATTTTGTGTATAGATTAAACCAATTTGATGATAACAAATTACTGTAAATGTTAAATATTGACACTATCCTGTTTGTCTATGGAGCTGTAAATTAATAAACGCTTGAATTATGACGAAGTTATTTTGTGTTTTAGCAAGTTAATAAAATCGCATATAGCCACGTTTATATAAGATTTTATTAATGAAGATAAAACACAAAAGAACAAGTCAGAAACGAGC
>JAUVIG010000071.1 GCA_030592825.1 Chlorobiota bacterium
ATTCCTGTACTGCCAAATTGCTGATTTTTTACTTTTTTAGCTTATTCCTTTTTTTACCATAATAAGCAACAATAGAACTTCAATTTCTAATAATGGTTATATATTTACCATTATCAGCTTGTTAATTTGTCAGGTTTTATTGTAAACTTACTCGTTATAAGTAAGATATATAATTGTTAATACTGTTAATAATTTTTTATCTTTTGATTACAAAAAAAAATCTGATTATAGTATAAAAAACTTCTGTTCAAAAGTGCTGAGGTTCATATTTTCTTGTTTTTATTATTTCAGATAAATCAATTTTTTAGTAAATATCTTATCATCAATAATCACTTTATAAAAATATGTTCCGCTCATAATTTTCTGAGGTTTCCATTTAAAATAATGTCTTCCGAAAGGTAAAAAACCATTGTAGATATTGTCAATTTCTTGCCCGTAAATATTATATACAATTATTTTTACATCTTTACTTTTATCCATATCAATCTGTATTACAGAGTAATCGCTGAAAGGGTTAGGATAAGTTTGAAGTGAAGCATTATAATCTTCAGCTTGAAAAATATTTGAACCGGCATTTAATCCCCCGGAATAACACTTTACATTACCTTGTCTTCCGCCGACAATCATTTCCCAAGAATTATCACCAACTATATCATGAATTGTCCCCAAAGCATCAATAGGTTCTCCGTAGGGGATGGAATGTATCAATGTACCGTCTGTTCCGTTCAGAAAATATGCATAATTATTTGTGTATAAACAACCGGCAATAAGATCATTAATACCGTCACCGCTAATATCTTTAATTCGATTAACATTCCACGGTTTATCCGGAGTTCCTACCGGAAATGACCAAATTTCAAGACCGGTCAGAGGATCAATAATTATCGCATCAGGTCCGCTGTGTGCAACGGCAATATCACTAATTCCGTCATTATTAACATCATCCACAGCTTCAAATCTAAGTATAAGTGAAGCATCATTGATCGTACCGGTTTTAATTACATTCCCATTAGTTCCGTCTAAAATGTAAATATAACCATTGCCTGAATAATTAAAACTTCCGGATATTACATCATTAAAACCGTCATTATTTATATCTTCAAGTTTCTCAATTGCCCAAACTGAAGTACCGTTTATAGAATATTGCCATATTTCGGAACCGTCTGATCCGGATAAAACAGATGCAAAACCTTGTGTTTCAGTAGAATTAGTATATCCGCATACAACATCCGGAATACCGTCTCCTGAAATATCTTCGATTCCTGCAACTGAAAAATTTGCTCCGCCGGTCGGATATTCCCATATTACAGAACCGTTTGTACCGTCCAAGCAGTGTATTCTTCTCGGACCTGTTCCGTTAGAATCATCGCCTGAAGCTGCCAAAACATCTGTAATCCCGTCATTATTATAATCATATCTGCAATTTACTTGATAAATCCATCCGCCGTCACCGTAAATGTGTGTATCATATTTCCAAATATTTTCACCGGTTTTCCCTGAAACTGCAATAATTGATCGATCAGCCCATGCTGTACCGACAATAATATCACTGTAACCGTCAGAATTTATATCTTCTGTGATCTGTAGTCCGTTTTGTTGATACACAGAACTGTTTTGAGTATTTTTCCATAATACATCAGCAGTACCGGAAGAGTTTCCGTTAAAACATCTGTATGCACCGTCTTCGGAACAAATAATTACATCATCAATACCGTCTCCGGAAATATCAGGAATTGAAAGTATAGCTTTAGGGCTGTTATCATAGTCATCGTCTATTGTGTAGTTCCAAAGTTGATTACCAATAGGTTGAGCATCATTATTTGAAGTACCTGATAAATCTACTGTAACAGGACTGTTTATTGCATTTGAACTTGTTATTGTAAGTGTTCCGTTATAGCCGGCATCAGTTCCGGGATTAAACCAAATACCAACAGAGTCCTTTCCTAAAACACTAATATTAAAAGGAAAGCTCACACCGTCATCAATAATAAATTCCGTTGCGTTGCTTGAAACATCATCAATACTTAAACTTTCGTCTCCTGAATTTTCAATATATAAATACCTTCTTGTGTATGCATTAGTTCTGACTTCTCCGTAATTTATATTTGTTTGTTCAGTAAAAATGGATGCACCTTGAAAAACACCATGTCCGGTTACTGTTGCTTCCACAGAAGGATTTATAGGATCATCAGATTCAACTGAAATAATTGCATTTAATGCTTCATAATCTGTCGGTGAATAATCAATTTCAATACCGACAGATTCTGATGGTGTAACTGTTTGCGGAAAGCTTGTTGTTACAGTTAAATTTTGTCCGCCCGGAACAGTAACGCCTGTAACGGTTAAATCTGCCGTTCCTATATTTTGGACGATCATATTCCAAGTATCGACATCACCAACTGTTACCGGACCGAAATCGTAGAAATCAACAGGTAAATTTATTTGAGGTGTACCGCTTCCGGATAGATCTACTTTATAAAGTTTATCAAATGATCCGCTGCCTTCATCAATATACCACAAAAAAGCACCGTCATAAACAACACCCGAAGGATCAATTCCTTCACTGCTGTATGAATTAATCAGGTTTCCTGTCAGTGTATCAATTTGATAGATCATATCACCCCAATAATCTGCCATCCAAAGATCTCCGTCAATCAGGCAAAGATCCCAAGGTTGATTATCCGGAGCCGAAAAATCTTTAATGATAGTTCCGGTATTATCCACTTTATAAATATGTCCGTCGGGATCATAATATGTTGATACCCAAAAATCACCGTCATCATAGGCAATTCCGGACATATAATGATCCGGTAAATTAAATGAACTGACTTGAGAGCCGTCAATATCCAACTGTATGGCAACTGCCGGGATTGTACTGCTTCCGGGATGATCTGTTGTCCATAAATAAGTTCCGTCATAAGTTAATCCGAAAGCATCTTCTTGAACACCTCCTGAAAAATATAAAGTATAAGAACCGTCAGTGGGATCAATTTGATACATTTCATCACCGTTTGCACCGTAAATACCGCAATACAAATATGTTCCGTCCCAAGCAAGTCCGGAAGCTCCGGAAGGAATATCATAACTTGTAACAATACTCCATGCTTTTGAACTTTGTGCTGATGTTTCTTCTGAAAAACATATAACTACAAAGAAAATCAGAATAACAGATAGTTTCTTTTTCATTTTAATATTTTTTATGTTTGAAACTTAAATTTATAAAAAAAAATCTATTTTTCAAAAAAAAAAAGGAATTCCTTAATATTTAATTATTAATTCTAACTATTTTTTTATATATTTGGGATATATTAAATTAATTTCTCAAAATTTATTCTAAAATCTGATAAACTGAAAACTACTGCACAAAAAACAAAGAGGTCATTAAATTGTTATAATTATGAATAATTCTGTTGAAGAAATTAAACAAAATATAATAAATACAATTGCAAGATCATCTGATAATGTGTTTGCCATTAATTGGGAAAAATGGCATATAGGTATAACCATATACCCGAATCAAGAAAAAAGAGATCTCGGAAAACCGGTCGGTTGGAAATCTTGGAAAGCAAACTCTCCGAATGAAGCTGTAGAAATTCAAAACTATTTTTTAAATAAATATCCTATAAACCGAAGCAAAGAAGGCAGAAAATATGACTATTTTGTTTTTATATTTAAAAAATAAGTTTCTTTTCTTTTTAATAATTATATAAAAACAATTTAAAATGAGATCAAAAATATTCTCTTTCTTATTAATTATTATGGTATTATATTTAATATCATGTGATACCGAAGATGATACTTCAAAACCAATTAATAATGACAGCATTACAGATATAAGCTCCGTTCCGCAATGGGCAAAAGAAGCAGTTTGGTATCAAATATTTCCTGAGCGTTTCAGAAACGGAGATACAACAAATGACCCGACAGCTCATGATATTGTGGGAACATATCCGGATGATATTCCGAAAACATGGACAACAACAGAGTGGGGAACTGACTGGTATAAGCCTGATGCATGGTTTGAACAATCAACTTTGCCTGATAAATGGAACAATCTGCAATTAAGAAGATACGGCGGTGATATAAAAGGTGTTATTGACAAATTAGATTATCTTCAGGATTTAGGTATTAATGCGATTTATTTTAATCCCTTAAATGATTCTCCGTCATTGCATAAATACGATCCGCGAAATTGGAGGCATATTGACAGAAATTTCGGTCCCGATCCTAAAGCAGATGAACAAATTATTGCATCGGAAGATCCTTTTAAACCTGAAACATGGCAATGGACAAGTGCTGATAAACTTTTTTTAAAATTAATTAAAGAATGTAAAAAAAAAAAGATCAGAGTGATTATGGATTATTCATTTAATCATACAGGAATTGATTTTTGGGCATTCAAAGATATACAAGAAAAAGGAGAGAAGTCAAAAGCTGCCGGTTGGTTTGAAATTGAGAGTTTTGATAATCCGAGTACTCCGGAAAATGAATTTTCATACAAAGGTTGGGCGGGTTGGAGGTATATGCCTGAAATGAATAAGGATATTATCGGTGATCCTGAAGAAATGCCCTTTGAAGGCAACTTACACAGCGAGGGTGCTAAAAAACATATTTTCGCAGTTGCAGCTCGCTGGCTTGATCCGAATAAAGACGGCAATCTGTCGGACGGCATTGACGGTTATCGTCTTGATGTAGCAGCAGAAGTACCAATGGGATTTTGGGTTGATTTCAGAAAAGAAGTTCGCAAAATTAATCCGGATGCATATCTAATAGGGGAGATTTGGTGGAAAAAATGGCCTGAAGAACTTATGTTTCCTCATAATTTTTTAAAAGGTGATATGTTCGATGCTATTATGAATTATCGTTGGTATCGTCCTGCCAGACATTTCTTTGCAGATGCTCCGGATGTAATGAAACCTACTGAATTTGTTGAAATGCTTAAAGATAAAATTGACGGCATTAAAGACGGAAAAAATTCGGCAATGATGAATCTTGTTGCAAGCCACGATGCTCCGAGAGTCTCAACTTCTATATATAATAACGGAGTTTATAAATATCAGGTTAAACCTTATGATAATCCGGATTATAAAATTGATAAACCGGATGAACACACAAGGGCAATACAAAAGATGTTACTGATTCATCAATTTACATACATAGGAGCACCTCATATATGGTATGGTGATGAAGTAGGGATGTGGGGAGCAGATGATCCTGATTGCCGGAAACCGATGGTATGGGATGATATTGAGTATGAAGATGAAACACATCATCCCTTTGATAAAAAAAGAAAAATCAATAAAGTAGAGCAAGACAAAGATTTGTTGAATTTTTACAAATCCTTAATAAAATTTCGTAAAGAAAATATTGCTTTTAAATATGACGATATTGAATTCATATTGGAAGACGATGAAAATAATACCTTGGCATACACCCGAACATATATTGATCAAGAGATCATTGTAGTTTTTAATAAATCAACAAGTTCAAAATTGATTAAAATTAAAGCTTTTTACAACGGAACATATCAGGATGCTTTAAACCCTTCACAAAGCTTTGAATCTGAAAATAATAGTCTTGAATTTATTCTGCAGGGAGAAACTGCTGTAATTTTAAAAAATCAAAAATAAGATATAAGGATAACAAATTTAAATTTAATTCGTTCAAAGTATAAAACCATAAATACAACAAAATGAACAGATTAATTATTATAGTTATTTTAACTTTTCCGATATTAACATTTGCCCAACAACATGTTCACAAAAAACATAAAGCTTTTTATCCTTATATTTCCTTCAACTATAACTATAACAAGATTCAAACTGTAAACTATGCTGACGAAGCTGTATTTGAAAACAGTGATTTTTTTGGTTCTGAATTTGGTTTTTCCATTTTTCCGAAAAATGAAACCGGTTTATATTTTGATTATAATAATAAACTTGTAGGAGAACTCGGTGTAAGAGAAATTTATTATTTGTTTGATGATCTTAACGGAGACAATATTGTTGATTACACGATAACTACCGGTTTTTTCGGAAGTTTAGATATCGGGAAACAAGTTTTTTGTAAAGAAAATTCACAATTTATAGCCGGAATAAGAATATCCGATAAATATATTTCAGGTATTTCTCATCTTCTGTATTATCCGGAAATGATTGAATATGACGGATTTCATTTAGATCCGGGAATATACGGAGAATATAGAAGGAAATTAGGAAGAAAATATTCTTTATCTGCTAAATTGGCTTTAAGTCAATCTGTTCTTAATTTTTGGAAATTTGAAGAAGATGGTGATGATTATGATTTCAGACATCCGTTATTTACAGACTTATCAGTAAAGTTATTTCATAAATCAGGTTTATATTTAAAAGCAGAAAATAACTTTATATTTTTTTATGATGATATAAAACCCTCATTCAGAGTTAGTTCCGGAATAGGATTTAGATTTTAATTATTTCACATGCTTTTCTGCACGATAAGACGATCGAACTAACGGACTGCTCTCAACAAATTCAAATCCTTTTTCAAGGCCGATTTGTTCCCATTTTTTGAAGACATCAGGATGCACATATTCAACAACTTCGACATGTTTGGGTGTAGGCTGAAGATATTGACCGATGGTAAAAATTTTGCAACCGACTGCTCTTAAATCATCCATTAACTCAACAACTTCATCGAATGTTTCACCGAGACCGGCCATTATTCCGGATTTTGAAGTAATCCCGGAATCTGAAATGTATTTTATTACTTTTAAACTTGTGTCATATTTTGCACGACTTCTGATTCCGGGAGTTAATCGTTTAACAGTTTCCAAGTTATGAGAAATAACTTCCGGTTTTGCATCAATCACTTTTTGAATAAGTTCAAGAACAGCATCAAAATCAGGAATTAATGTTTCGATTGTTGTTTTTGGGTTGAAATTCTTAATTTCTGTTACTGTTTCAGCCCAAATACCGGCTCCTTTATCCTGTAAATCATCACGATCAACAGATGTTAAGACACAATGTTTTAATTTTAACAGCTTAACAGATTCGGCAACATTTTTTGGTTCATTTAAGTCGGGCAGGAGAGGTTTGCCTGTTTTTACCGCACAAAATTTACATGCACGTGTGCAAATATCTCCGAGAATCATTAATGTTGCAGTTCCTCTGTCCCAACATTCTCCCAAATTCGGACATTTACCGCTTGTGCAGATTGTATTTAAATTATGTTTTTGAATTATTTTTTGAATTTCAGCGTATT
Organism: Chlorobiota bacterium; assembly: GCA_030592825.1. Lineage (GTDB taxonomy): Bacteria > Bacteroidota > Bacteroidia > Bacteroidales > JAADGE01 > JAADGE01. The sequence goes on from JAUVIG010000071.1 coordinate 7,243, forward strand.
TTCCGCTTTGAGGTAATTGTATTTTAAGCCAATCAGGCTTTCTTCTGCTTGTTTGTTTTTGTTTAATGTTCATTATTTTTTAAAATAGCTTTCTCAATATAATTTTTTTAAATATATTTTTTTAATCATAATAATCATAACAAATCAGCGTCCCATTTCTATTCAATAACAATTTTCTCACTATATCTTTCCCCTTCAACAACAAAATTACAAATATAAACACCTTTCGACAATATATTTCCTGATTGATTGCAAGTTTTCCAAGAATATGAATTATTTATTGTTGATCGGTAAACAACTTTTCCTGAAATATCTGAAACCGAAAAATCAACTTTTGAATTAACATTTTCCGGAAAGCTGATATTTACTGTATTTCCTGCTTTAACCGGATTTGGATATATTCTGATAATATCATTTATCCCAATTTTGTTTATTGATACAATTTCCAAAGGAATATCAGCTTTATAAGCACTCACACCATAAGTTCCTATAAACAATTTCCTGTCAGCATGATGAAATTCCATTGCAAAAATCGGAACATTTGGTATGCTAACGGAAATACATTCCCAACTATCTCCGCTGTTGTTTGTCATATATGCTCCGGCATCTGTTCCTATAAAAATTCGTCCTTCAACATCAGGATCTAAAACCATCGTATTAACCGGTATTTCCGGAAGATTGCCGTCTATTGCAGTCCAATTATTACCTAAATCATCAGATTTATACACATGAGAATAATGTTCATCCCATCTGAAACCTGAAATTGTTGCATATATTGTATTAACATCAAAAGGATCTGTTTTCACTCTTGTTATCCATCTGTTAGGCAAACCGTCAGTAATATCTGTCCAGTTTCCGCCGTCATTTGTTGTAATGTGTACTTTACCGTCGGCAGAACCTGTAATAATAATATCAGTATCAAGTTTAGAAATATCAATAGTAGTAATGGTATGAAAACTGTTATCTCCTCCTTTTGTCAGATCACCGCTTATCGCTGTCCAGTAATCTCCTTGGTTGGTTGATTTATGAATTCTGTATGATCCTACATATAGAACATTCGGATTTGTAGGATGCAAAATATAAGGTGTCGACCAATTTGTTCTGCTGTCATATACATTAATATTATACCAATCATATCCGTCATTTTCTAATCGATACATTCCTCCCCATTGATATTCACAATAAAAAGTGCTTGGATTTGAATAATCAACAAGACAATACATACCGTCGCCGCCCAGAAGATATTCCCAGTCATTAATATTTCCGGTTGCTGTTCTTATTGAATTATTATCTTGTGTTCCTCCATATAGTCTGTTTACATTTGCTGAATCTAAAGCAATATCATAAAATTGTGTTAAAGGCAAATTGTTAACTTTAATCCAAGAACTTCCGTTATTTATACTGTAATACAACCCTCCGTCATTTCCGCACCATACTCTGCTGCTTGTAAATTCCATTGCATGATGATCAACATGCATATCATAATTTTCAGACCATGAACTGCCTCCGTTTTCTGTTTTGTAAAAATCCACTCCCATAGCATATACACGATTTTCGTTTTGCGGATCAACTTTTATTTGACCGAAATACCATCCGAACGAACTGTTTATACTGCTTAATGCTCCGTCATTTGTTTGTGTCCATGTAGTTCCGCTGTTTATTGTTTTATATACTTCAGTATCATAATTGCTTTTATCATATATAGCATATAAAACACTCGGATTTGATTCTGAAATTGTAATTCCTATCCTTCCTACATCGCTGCCTGTCGGTAAACCGGAAGTTAATTCCGTCCAATTATCACCGCCGTCAGTTGTTTTCCAAATCCCTGAACTGTTTCCGAATGAACGACGATATTCTTTTCCTCTGAAACGTTCCCACATAGTTGCATACAAAATGTCAGGGTCTGTAGGATGTTGTACAAGGTCAATTCCTGATGTTGAATCAGTTAAATAAAGAACTTTGTCCCAACTGTTTCCGCTGTCTGTTGTTCGGTATATTCCTCTGTTTGCATTTTTAGTAAATAAATTTCCGCAAGAAGCTGCAAAGATTCTGGATGAATTATTATAATCGACAATTATTCGCCCTATATAAGCAGAATATTCAAGTCCGGAAAAATTCCAAGAACTTCCTGCATCCTCTGTTTTATAAATTCCGCTGCCCAAAAATGTATTACTTGACGCATTTGCTTCTCCGGTTCCTGCATATATAATATTCTCATTATTAGGATCAATGGCAATATCACCTATACCTATTGTTGGTACATCTGTAAAAATATTTTCCCATGTTGATCCGTTGTTTACAGATTTAAAAATACCTCCGGATGCAGCTCCTACATATAATATTGAAGGACTGCCGGGATGAATCTCAATATCTGAAATACGTCCTCCTATATTTGTAGGTCCTGCAAATTCCCATGTAATATCACTTGTTGATTTTTTTTGCATCTCTGCAACTTGCTTCATTGCATTTAAATAATTCTTTTGTTTTAATTCACCGTGAGGATAGATTCTTTGATAATCGTACCATTCCGAGGGATAGTTTAACTTATCTGTTTCTCCGTCTTTATTGAGTGTTTCTTCTACATTTATACTTTTATAAACTAATCCTCCAATAATTATTAAGGCAATAGTCGAAATTAGGAATAATGATTTTTTTGACATAATTATAAGTATTTTATTGTTCTGTTTACTTTTATTTATCAAGCATGAAATTATATTTTGTCCCTTTGGGACATTCTATTTGTAACACAGCAGGGAACTGCCGTGATAAACAATTAAATTAAAGTAGGAGTTCCGTAGGAACGTTCCTGTTTAATTATTTTTTATTAATGATACAAAAGTAGTTTATTAGTTGCACAAAAAAAATATGAGTCAAATTCTGTAAAAATGATTACTTGATTATCTTTGTAAATTAATAAGAAATCAAATTAGAAAAATGAGTTTTACAGAATTAACTGAACAAGAACAAATTAGAAGAGAATCATTACAAAAATTACTTGATTTGGGTATCAATCCCTATCCTGCTGCTAAATATGACGTAAACGCAAACAGCCAAGATATAAAAGATAATTTTTTGGAAGAAGAAAACAATCTTCAAGATATAAATATTGCCGGAAGAATTATGACACGCAGAATAATGGGAAAGGCTTCTTTTGCTGAAATTCAGGATACACAAGGAAAAATTCAAGTTTATTTTAACAGAGATATTATTTGTCCCGATGAAGATAAAACTCTATATAATACAGTTTTCAAAAAATTATTGGATATCGGAGATATTATCGGTGTGAAAGGAGAAGTTTTCAAAACTCAAATGGGTGAAGTTTCTGTAAGAGCAAAAGAATTTACGATTTTAAGTAAATCAGTTCGACCGCTTCCTGTTGTTAAAGAAAAAGACGGACAAGTTTATGACGCTTTTTCAGATCCGGAGCAAAGATACAGAATGCGTTATCTTGATTTAATAGTGAATCCGTATGTGAAAGAAGCTTTTATAAACAGAACGAAGTTGACAAATTCAATGAGAGAGTATCTTAACGGAAAAGGATATTTAGAGGTTGAAACTCCTGTTTTGCAACCTATATACGGAGGAGCTGCAGCAAGACCATTTAAAACACACCATAATACACATGACCAAACACTTTATTTAAGAATAGCTAATGAGCTGTATCTTAAAAAGTTAATAGTAGGTGGTTTTGACGGTGTTTATGAGTTTGCAAAAGATTTCAGAAATGAAGGTATGGACAGATTTCATAATCCGGAATTTACGCAAATGGAACTTTATGTTGCATATAAAGATTATTTTTGGATGATGGAAACCGTTGAAGAAATGATTGAGAAAATTGCAATAGATATTCACGGAACAACAAAAGTGGAAGTAGGAGAGCATACAATTGATTTTAAACGACCATGGAAACGTTTCACCATGTTTGAAGCAATTGAACATTTCACAGGCATTGATATTTCAAAGATGAATGAAGATGAATTAAGAGCAACAGCAAAGAAGCTTGAAATTGAAACTGATGCTTCAATGGGAAAAGGAAAACTGATTGATGAAATATTCGGAGAAAAATGCGAAGGTTTATTAATACAACCGACATTTATTACTGATTATCCGATTGAAATGTCGCCTCTTGCAAAAAAACACCGAAGTGTTGACGGTTTGGTTGAGCGTTTTGAAGCTGTTTGTAACGGAAAAGAAATTTGCAATGCCTATTCTGAATTAAACGACCCTATTGACCAAAGAAAACGTTTTGAAGATCAATTATTACTTGCAAAAAGAGGTGATGATGAAGCAATGATGCTTGATGAAGATTTTTTAAAAGCAATTGATTACGGTATGCCTCCTACATCCGGACTCGGAATCGGCGTTGACCGATTGGCAATGATTATGACAAATTCAGACTCAATACAAGATGTTTTATTCTTTCCGCAAATGCGACCTGAAAAGAAAGAGCAAGTTGATACAAAAGAAACATATATTGAAAAAGGAATACCCGAAGAATGGGTAGAAACAGTTCAAAAATTAGGATATAAAACAGTTGAAAGCCTAAAAGAAGCAAAACCGGGCAAATTATTTAATGACCTTTGCGGATTAAATAAAAAAGGTAAATTAGGATTGAAAAATCCGGGTATGGATGATGTTAAGGGCTGGTGTAGTTAGGATTACTGCTGAATATTATAAAAGGGACTTTGTACTTATATTATAGGTAAAATACAAATAATGAAAAGCATATTTATAAAAATTACAATTGTCAATATCTGTTTTTGTTTATTTTCTCTATTATCATGTAAAAAGAATGAAGATAACAATTCTGACAGATACTATCATGAAGTAAGTCCTAAATTGGAAAGCTATTTTTTTAATAATAGTAGCTACTGGGTTTATCAAAATACAAAAACACAGCAATTAGATAGTACATATGTCATAAGTTGGTTAAAAGATTCATACAGCGTCCCTCCAATGACACCGGGACAGGGAAGTCCCGGAGATGAAGAATACTTTGAAATTACATTTGGAAGTTCAATTAGAGGAAAATTTAAAGAAGAACTTATTGCAGATATAATAACACGAGGTAGTATAAGTGGAGGATTTCTCTATTTTGGAAGTAAAAATCCGGGTGATGAAAGAGGGAATGCCAAATTATTAAGCATACATGATTCATTGTTTGTTAACAATGAACTGTATTTAAACGTGATAGAGATGTCGGTTTCTAAAGACGCATACATAGATAAAGATATGCAATTATTTTTTA